>JBOHSQ010000287.1:0-11780 GCA_050733295.1 Gemmatimonadales bacterium | reverse complement strand
GTCGGGGAAGACCACGGTCCCGATGTCCCGGCCATCCACCACGACACCGAATACCCCAGTCGCGGCCCGCCTGATCCGCGCGTTCACCCATTCGCGCAGCTCGGGGATCGTCGAGACCTCGGACACGTGCGCGGTGACTTCGGGCGACCGGATGCGGCCTTCGGCGTCCCGCCCATCGAGCCAGAGGTCGAACCCTGCCTCGCCGGAGTGCAGCCCCATCCCGCGGCGTTCGGCCTCGGCCAGGATGGTGACGGCGTCGAACCGCCCGCTCCCCTGCCCCGCCTCGAGGGCCACGAGCGCGAGCCCCCGATAGAGCGCGCCGCTGTCGAGATGTGCGAGGCCGAGCGCCCGGGCCACCGCCTGCGCGGTGCTCGACTTGCCCGAAGCGGCGGGCCCGTCAATGGCGATTACGATCGATGCGGTCATCGAGGCCAAGTTATCATCCCGCGGCCTGCGCGAGGACTTTCCAGAATCCCGGGAAACTGACCCCGGCACACTCGCGATCGTCGATCTCCACCCTGGCACCGTCCAGCGTGCCGAGGACCCCGAAGGCCATCGCGAGACGGTGGTCGCCTTCGGTCGTCACGCGGCCGCGCGGCGGCCCGGCATGCTCCCCGCCGACAACCAGGTCGTCCCCTGACACCTCGGCCGCCGCACCCACCGCCCTGAGGTTCCGCGCAAGCAGCTCCAGGCGGTCGCTTTCCTTCAAGCGCAGCTCGCCCACGGATCGGAACACCGTTTCGCCCAGCGCCCGGCTCGCCAGGATCGCGAGCGCCGGAATCTCGTCGATGAGACCCGGTATCTCCTTCGCCGCCACCTCGGTCCCGCGCAGGTCCGAGGGGCCGGCCCGGATGGTGCCGACCGGCTCGCCGAGCGACTCGCCCTCGGCGCCCACGTCCAGGCGTGCATTCATGCGGCGCAGCACATCCAGGAACCCGAGGCGGGTCGGATTGAGGCCCACCCCGGCCAGGGTCACCTGACCGGAACGCCGCAGGAGTCCTGCCGCAACGAGGAAGGCGGCCGACGACGCATCCCCCGGCACACCCAGTTCGAACGGCACCAACCGGCCGCTTGGCGCGAAGTCGATCCAGCCATCGGCATCGTCACGCACGGCGTAGCCGAAGGCGCGGAGGAGCCGCTCGGTGTGGTCCCGCGAGCGCCCCGCCGGCTCCCGGACGCGCACGCCGACATTCGCGGTCACACCGGCCATCAGGAGCGCGCTCTTGATCTGCGCGCTCGACACCGGCAGCTGCCACTCGATACCGGTGAGCCTACCGCCCTGAATCGAGAGCGGGAGCCGGTCCGCGTGGGCCGGCCTGCACGTCGCGCCCATCCTTTCCAGCGGATCGGTTACCCGCCGCATCGGGCGGCGGCGCAGCGAAGCATCACCGGTCAGCCGCGTGTCGACGCGGTGTCCCGCGAGTGCTCCGAGGAGCAGGCGCGCGGTCGTGCCCGAATTCCCGCAATGCAGCGTCGCTCGTGGCTGGCGAAGGCGGCCCAGGCCCGTCACCTCGAGGTCGGTATCCTGCCTGAGCGCGCCGACACGGGCTCCGAGCTGCCGGAGGCAGGCTGCCGAGGAGCGGGTATCGAGGGAGGCCAACGCGCCCCGGATCACACTGCGGCCGCGCGCCAGCGAGGCCAGGATCAGCAGCCGATGAGTGATGGACTTGTCGCCGGGGACGCGGAGATGGGGCATCGGGGCTGAAGATAAGCCTTCAGGGAGCCCCCGTGGGTTCTTGCCATCTGCGGCGCAAGCCGGGCCCGAAACGGGCTCGGGGCGTCCACCCAACCATCCAGCCGGCAATCACTTACGACCGTGCGCTGCGACAGAAATGGACGGCAAGGAACTTGCTTGTCGCGTCAGTGACGAGACTCGCGACGCCCGACCGCCGCATCGCTACCGGGAGAGAGAAGTGGGATCGCAACCCATCAGCGGGGCCCAGCCGCCGAGCGGCACGCAGGACACCAAGCGTGCGCTGCTGGATGCCCTGCAGGAATCGGTACACGATGTGCGCGTCCGAGCGGAGCACCAGGAACAGGTGCAGCGCCAGCGGTCGCGGCGCCCGGTCAGCAAGCTGCTGGTCGCCGGGCTGCTCACCTTCACCTCCCTCACCGCGTGGCTGCTGATCGCGCGGCCGGACTGGATCTTCGCGCCGACCGCGTCCGCGCAGTCGCCCCAGCAGCTCGAGGCCGGCCTCCGCATCGGGCTGTACCTCGAGGCAAGGCGGATCCACGAATACCAAGCCCGGAGAGGGCGACCCCCGAGAGCGCTGACGGAAGCCGGGGGGTCGCCCGCGGGCAGCCACTATACCCTGCGAGACGACGGCCGCTGGACGCTCGAGGCCGCGCAGGCCGGACAGTCGCTTCGGATCACCTCGGACGATTCCCTCTCGACCTTCCTGGGGACGAGCTTCACCACCATCCGGGGAGTCCGGCGATGAAGGCACACCGCAATCGCAGGGGCTTCACCATCATCGAATTGATGACGGTGCTGGCGCTGATCGGGATCCTGGCCTCGCTCGCCGTGCTCAAGTACCAGGACCTGCGGCGTGCCGCCGTCGCGACCAAGGTGGCCAGCGAGCTCAATGCCGTGAAGCTGGCCGGCTACAGCTACTGGGCGGACAACCAGGCCTGGCCCTCCGACGGCGTGGCCGGCGTCGTGCCGGGCCCGCTGGCGCCGCACCTGCCGACGGGCTTCGACTTCTCCAACACCGGGTGGCGGTACACGCTCGAGTGGGACAACTTCGGCCAGGTGGGCGGCGCCTACCTGATCGGCGTAAGCGTGGCCACTACCGATCCGAAGCTGATGCGGAAGCTGGAGCAGTATCTGGGCACCGCGTCGCCGATGTTCTCGTTCGGCGGCAAGCTCACCTACGTGATCCAGGCCCCGGGGGGCGGATACTAGGCGGGGGCGAACGCGGAAGGGCGGCAGGCCAGACGGACGGCCGGGGCTAAATGGTCCCGGCCGTCGTCATTCCAGCCAGCGGAGCACGCAGCCGAGCTCGCGGCCGTCGTACTCGCGCTGCTCGAAGAGTACGGCGGGCGCAGGCACGGCGCCGCGGGCCGGGTCGAGGTACCAGCCCTGGCAGGGCTGGCGCCGCTCGGCGATGACGACATCCAGCCGGGTGGCGCCGAATGGGGTGATCTCGAGCGCCAGCGACCCCGCACGCGCCTCGAGCGCGCGCCCGACTGCCTGAAGGCGTACTTCCGGCGCGAAGTGCAGGACCGACCGTACCGTCCGCCCGTCCGCCCCTTCCACCCGATCGCGGATCTCCAGCGCGTCGCCGGCGCAGCGAAGTACCCGGTGGTGCACCGGCCCACCCCAATGCCGTATCGAGCCGCTGAACTCGAAGGACTGGTGGTCGGGCCGCGCTTCGGCAGCCACCACCTGGCCGCGCTCGCCACTCCACACCGCGCCCACGAGCTCGATCTGGTCCGTGCCATCGACCGTGACGGTGGAGTGCGCCGGAGTGGTTCTCGCCCAACCCCGGATCGACCCGGTGGCGGGCGTGGAGGGGCCCGGATCGGCGACGATCGCGCGCCCCCCCACGTCGAGCTCGAAGGAAAACGCGTCGGCGTGCTCGCAAGCCGGAAGGTCGCCGCTGCGGCACCGGCCCGCGGTCACGGCGAGCCGGACTCCCAGCTCAGGCAGCGCGTACCCGAAGTAGCCCGAGGCGGGCAGTGCCCAGGGGCCGGACGGCTCCGCGGCCTCCTCGCCCAGCACCGACTTCGCGAGCTGGAGGATCCCTTCCCGCGCGTCGCCCGACACGAGCGCGCCCTCCCCGAAGCGGTGCGAGCCGAGGCCGGGGCGCGACAGCCGGGCGAAGGCCCGCGCCATCCGACGGAGGAGGCGGTTCACCTCGTGCGGCGCGGTGAATCCCGCCGCGCGCCAGAGCGCATGCGCAGCCAGGGCGTCGCGCAGCACCGCGGCGAGCACTCCGGGCGAGCGATCCTCGGGTACGCCATCGTCCAGTACCTGGGCCTGGAGCTCGGCCCAGTACTTCGGCAGCAAGGTACGCCGCCAGGCGAGGGCATCGGCGTCGTCATACGCGAGCCCGCCGAGCCCGAGCGCGTGGAGGCCGGCGAGGAAACGCCAATCGCGGGGGTGGGGCTCGAGCCGGCGCACCGAGTCCCTCAGGGCCGCATGGGCTCTCCGGAGCCAGGCATCGGCCCTCGGGTCATCGGGGGCGGAGAGTGCTGCGAGCACAAGCAGGTCTGGCCCGGCCGCCAGGTCACCTTCGCCTTCCCGCTCGGCCAGGGCAGCGATCCGCAGATCGAATTCCCGGAGCCCGGCCTTGCGCAACGCACGGGCGAGATCCCCGGCACGCCGGCTCCGCGCGACCGGGCGGGTGCTGGCCGGCAGCGAGGGGAGGCGGTCGCGAAGGGCGGCCCAGAGCCATGCGGCGAGTTCCTTCCGAGGCAACCGGCGGCGAATCTCGGCGGGAGGGATGGGTCGGCGCTGGAGCATCGAAGATCCATGGGGCGGCGCGGCCAAGGTGGGCAACCCGGCCTCAGCCCGTCAGGCGATATTCGTACAGTGCCGACCTGCCGGCGGCCGCGGGAGCCGCCCGACCACCCAGGAGCGGCTCCTCCGGCGATCCTGCGTTCCGGATAAGCCGCAGCGCCGGCCTTGCCCGGGCCGACTCGTCTGACATCGGCACCCGGGCTTCCAACCAGCGGTAGGCGGCCGTAAGCATGAGGAGGCCGAGCGCGACGGCGGGCAGGATGAGGGGGCGCCAGGCCCAGCCAGCCACCGCCAGGACGGCGAGCACGAGGTTCAGCCCTCCGACGCGAAGCGTCACGCCGGCATGGGACCACCCCCCGCGAGTCGCGCGACAGAACGCGTGCTCGCGATGCGGGGCGTTCGCGGCATGCCCACGCAGCACGCGCCTGACCAGGGTGAGCGTGGCATCGAACACGAAGACCCCGAGGAGGAGGCCCCACACGATCATCGGGACGGCGCCGAGGTTCGCGCTGGCGACGGCGACGACGCAGAACGTGTATCCCAGCCAGGTGCTGCCCACGTCGCCGAGGAAGACACGCGCGGGCATCCAGTTGTGGCGAAGGAATCCCGCGGCCGCGAATGCGACGGCAAACGCGACCGCCCCCAAGCCCACGCGTCCACCGGCAAGGAGCAGGACTCCTCCCACGATGCCGACGAAGGTGGCCTGGCTGGCGGCGATGCCGTCGATGCCGTCCATGAAGTTGAAGAAATTGGTTCCCCAGACGATGCCGAGCAGGGCAAGGGGAATCCCGAGCTGGCCGATCTCGACCCGGGCCCAGCCCAGCTCCACCGCAGGGAAGCCGCCAAGCCAGACGAGCGCCCACCCGGCCGCGACGAACTGGGCCAGAAGCCTGACATGCCAGCGAAGGCCGCGGACGTCGTCGAGCCAGCCGACCACCGCTACCACACTGCCGCCCCCGACAAGTGCCAGGCCCGCCCGCGGTGCCATCCACCCGACCAGGCAACTGACGATGGCGGCCGCAATGCCGGCGGCCACGATGGCCACGCCACCCCCACGCGGGGTTGGTCGGCAGTGGGAGCTCCGGTCGGTGGGGACGTCGACGACGCCGAGGGCTACGAGGATCCTGCTGATCAGGCGGGTCCCGAGGTCACCGGTCACAAACGCAATGGCCGCGATCAGGATCACGCCGAGGAGGGAATCGCGGCCCATTCTCAGACAGTAGGAACGTCCGGAGGAACTTGCAAGCCACCGGACACCGTCACGGCGGCGGCGATGCCTGCGGTGTCAGGGCCCCGGGCCACCTCGGCCACGTGCGACGCAAATGCATCGTACACCCGGCCGGCATCGAATCGCTCCTCGAAGAGCGCATGGGCACGCTCCGCCGCCTCCGCGCGCGCCTCGGGCCGCTGCCGGATCTCCTCGAGCAGCGCGGCCAGGCTACGGGCACCGGTGCCGGCATAGGTCCACCCCACTCCATTGGCCTGGAGCAGGGCTTCGGTTTCCCCGCGGAGGCTGGAGAGGACTGGCAGGCCAGCGGACAGGTACTCGATGACCTTGTTCGGGAGGCTCCGCCCGAAGATGGTGCTCGCGTTGTACGGGGCGAGGCCCAGGTGGGATCGCCGCAGCAGCGTCCAGATCACCGGTGCATCCTGCCAGCCCAGCCACTTCACCGACACGAGGCCGTCGGCCTCGTGTCGCCAGGCGGCCGCGCGATCCCCGTCGCCGCACACCACGAACTCGAGCGGGTGTCGCCGCGCCGCCGCATCACGTGCGCACTCGAGCATGGGCCGGAGGTCGAAGTGACCGGAGAGTGTCCCCACGAATGCGACCCGCAGGACATGGTCCTCGGGCCGGATCCCGAGGCGGTCCAGCTGGGCGCCCGCCTGTCTCAGCGAGGCCTCCGGCGGGGGCGATCCCGGATAGGCGAGAGGGAAGCAGCGATCAGCCTCGGACCGCATCCTGCCGGCTTGCGCGACGCCCCAATCGACAAAGGCCTCGGTGTGCCCCGTCACAGCGGTGGCGGCGCGGCAAGCGAGGTGGCTGGCGCGCCGCATCCATGCGGTGCCCGCGGCCCACATCGCCAGCCCGGCGCCGCGCCGCCCCTCGAGAAGGTTGTCGGGCCACATGTCCCGGCAATCGACGATCATTGGAACCCGCCATCGGGCCGCCTGGCGCGCCGCGCAGGCCGCCAGCTCCGGCAGGGGCAGCGATGCGATCACCACGTCCGGCCTGGTCGCGCCCGCCAGCCACCGCTCGACCCTGTGGGCCAGCATCCAGTGATGCAGCAGGCGCCGCACGGACCGGTGGCGCACGTAGCCCGGAGCCCAGAGTGCCTCGACCACGACTCCTGGCCAGGGCCTGAGCGTGATGTCCTGCGCTTCCACGTGTCGCTTGGCGCCATGCTGGAAAGTCGAAGTAAGCCACGTGACTTCATGGCCCCGTTCCGCCAGCCGCTGTGCGAGCAGCCCGCTTCGCCAGAGCCGCACTTCCCGCCCGTCCGGCAGGGGCTCCCCGGTCTTGACCAGGAGGACGCGGAGGCCGCGCCCCCCATGCGAACCCCTCCGTTCCCGAGTCATCCAGGGCGCGGGCCGGCCACAGGCATCTCAGGTCATCCCCCGGGCCAGCCGATCGTACAGACCGGTGAGCGTCGCTTCCTCGGACGCCCAGTTGTATCGGGCCTGGATCGCCCTCCGCCCATTGGCCCCCATCTGCCGGCGCTGCCCCGGATTCCGGGCGAGCCAGTCGATTGCCCGAGCGATCCCGGCCGGGTCGCCGGGTTCCACGCAGACGCCGCAGCCCAGCTCCTCGACTACCTGACGCCAGGCCGGAAACCCGGACGCGATCACGGGAATCCCCGCGCTCATGTACTCGAACAGCTTCGTTGGCTGTGCCTCGAGATGATTGGGTGCCGGCTTGAACGTCACCACGCCTGCAATCGAGCCGGCCAGCGCCGCGCGAACGCCTGCCCGGTCGAGCCAGCCGCGCTCCTTCACCCGGCCCCAGCCTGGCCGTGTGCGCAGCTGCGCGCCAAGCTGCCGATCGGTGAATCCGCCCACGAGCTGGAGGCGCACATCCTCGCGGACGAGTGCCATCGCGTCCACGAGCTCCGGGATGCCCCGGATCGCGCTCATCCCGCCGACGTAGGTCACCACCGGCGGCCTCCCGCTCATGTCCACGCAGGGTTCCGCGAAGAGCTCATCGGCGAGCGGGTAATTGTTGACGACGACGGTTGCGGGGTTCACCCGTGCAAGCCGCACGCCGATGTCCGGCCTCGCGGCAACGACCGCGTCCACCTGCCGGCAGGCATAGGCGAGGAACACGCGCGCCGCCGTGGCGATCGGCCGCCGGGCAGCCCTCCAGAGATAGGGTTTGGAGAGGATCTGCCCGGGCAGGTCCTCGTGCGCATCGTAAACCACGCGCCTCCGCTCCCGCCGCAGAAGGCCGACGGCAGGGAGGAGCTCCGGATCATGGAGGTGGACGATATCAGGGTTGGTCTCGAGCGCCGCCCGCACCACGCGCCGGGAGGCTCCGCACATTCGCCCCCACCGCGAACCGGAGCTCCCCACGCCGAGGATGCGAACGCCGCCCCTCAACTCCTCGCCCAAGTCGTCCGCGACCACCAGGGTCACCTCGTGCCCCGCAGCCGCGAGGGTGCGGCACTCCTTCGCCCAGATGCGGACGTCGTGTCGCGGGTGCGCCGAGGTGAGATGCGCCACCCTCGCCGTCACGCTGGCACCCCATCAACCCTCGAGGGCACCGCGTCACGCCGTTTCCGGTCGATGCGCACGAGGCCGGCGGCGGCCCCCCACCCGGCGGCGAACAGCGGGTACATCAGCGCCTTCGCCGTGAACGCCATCAGGACCAGGTGCACCACGAGCCCGACCGCGAACAGGGCCTGGGGCTGCCGGGCGATCTGTCCGCCAACCCCCAGGAGGGCGCGGCGGCAGGACACGCCCATCATCCAGCCGAATGCGAGGAAGCCGGCGAAGCCGAAATTCACCCAGGCCGACAGGGCGTTGTGGGCATAGCTCCCGAGGCCGCCGACCAAGACATATGAGCCGTAGTCCCCAAGGAGGGGCGCGCCGCGAACCGTGCGCCACGCATGGCGGGTCAGCTCCATCCGGGTGAGGTACGATCCGTCGGACGCCAGGTTGGCCAGGTTGCTGATCCGGACGTTGCCGCTGATGGGCCATTCGATCCCGGCCCAGAGCCACCAGCAGGCCACGAGCGCGGGAAGGAGGACGTGGTGCGGCCGGAGGTCGCGCAGGCGAAGCATCGCGATGGTCCCGCCGGCAAGGATGAATCCCAGGAACTCCGACCGTGCGCCGAGCACGACGAGCGTCGCAAGGCCGATCCCGAGGATCCACGGCAGCCACCCCGCCCTCGCCGTCGCGAGGAGGCAGAGGAAGACGACGAACGCCGATCGGGCGAAGCCCTGGTAGGTGGCCACGAGTCGCTCGGCCGTCGCGGTGGATGCGATGCTCGGCTGGAAGAGGCCGTCGACCTGGTGCGCCAGCACGATGGCGACGACGGCCGCCGCCGCAAGCGCGAGTCCCCAGCGCAGCAAGGGCGTGCCGAGGTCGAGGTGGCGGAAGGCCAGGTAATTGACGCTCCACAAGCCGATCATTGCAAACGACTGGGCGAGGAGGGCCGACTCCCGCTGGTAGGGCGCCCCCAGCCGGTGGTACGCCAACGACCAGGCGGCGACGAGCCCGCAGAGCGCGAGGAAGCCGAGGTCGAGCCAGCCAAGCACGGTATGCCCACGCAGGAGCGCAGGAAGGGCGGCCGCGGCCGCGAGGGTGAGCAATGCGGCGCTGACCGTCCCGTAGTAGCCGCCCAGGACGGCAGGGAGCCCAAGGATGCCGACGGCGGCGTGGTACAGGAAGAAGCCGGGATAGAGCAGCAGGACCGCCAGCGCCGCCCAGCGCGTCATCGCCTCATGCCGTGCCGTCGCGGTCATAGTACGCCTCGCCGTACTCCGGACCCCAATGGCCCCGACCCACCGCGTTGAGGATTACCCCGAGCACGTCCACCCTGAGCTGCCCCAACTCGGATCCGGCCCGCCGGAGAACTCGCGCGCGGGTGGTCCCCGAGCGCGCCACCAGGATCACCCCGTCGGCCCCGGCACCCACCACCGCCGCGTCGGTCAGGATGGTGACCGGCGGAGTGTCGATCAGGGCGACGTCGTACTTCGACTTCACGTGCTGCAGGAACGTCGTCATCCGGTCGGATTCCAGGAGCTCAGTGGGATTCGGCGGCAGGAGCCCGGTGGCGACGAAGTCGAAGCCGACACCGCCCTCGAGCGTCACGCGCTGGAGGCTCTCCCCCGGTCCCGAGATGCCGGCGAGGATCTCGGAAAGCCCCGGGGTGCGGGCCGTCCCGAGGATCCGGTGGATCGCGCCACGCCGGAGGTCGGCGTCCACCACGAGCACCCGGGATCCCCGCTGGGCCAGCGTCGCGGCCAGGTTCACCACCGTCGTCGTCTTCCCGTCCGCCGGCGCGGTGCTGGTGATCACCACCAGCCGCAGGTCATCCTCCGGCCGGGCGAAGGTCAGGTTGGTGCGCAGGGTGCGATAGGCTTCCGCGAACGGACCTCGGGAGCTGCGCAGGGGCGCCAGCACGCGCGCGTCAGGCAGGTGCCGGTCGGCACCCGGCAGAGCGGTGCGCATCCGGCCAAGCCACCCTCGGCCCGACCCGGCATCCGGGATGAACCCGAGGACGGGCAGGCTCACCACGGCCTGGACATCCTCCCGGGTGCGGATCACGTCGTCGGAGCGTTCACGCCCGATCGCGAGTCCGCTGCCAACCATCGCCCCAAGAAGGAGCGACAGCGCCATGGTGAGTAGCGGCCGCGGGTGGACCGGCTCCCGCCCCACCACCGCCACATCCACCACCCTCACGCTCGCGTCCTCCACCGCTTCCACGACCTCGGCCTCCTTCAACCGGGTCTGCAGGAGCGTGTAGATGTCCGCCAGCACCCGGGCACTCCGCTCCAGCCGGGCATACTCCACTTCCTTTGCCGGCACGGCGGCGAGGCGCTGGCCGAAGCCCGCCAGCTCGCGGTCGATCGCCTTCACCTGGTTCTCCAACCCTCCCAGATAGGTCGCCACCACCGCGGCGGCCTGTTCCTCCAAGTCGCGCACCTGTCCCGCCAGCGCCTGCAGGTCCAGATCCGCCGGCGTCCGGCGCACCCGGAGCTGGGCCAGTTCGGCTTCGCGCGCCGTGAGCGCCTCGAGCAGCGTGGCCGTAGTCTGGTTCCGGAGCAGTGTGGGGAAGGCCAGGAGCCGGCGATAGGGCGACCCGCCCTGCCCCGCCGACCCTGCGTCAGCAAGCAATCCGGCCAGGGCTTCTCGCTCCGCCTCGAGCTCGGCCCGCTGGGCCTGCAGCGCTGCCAGCCGCAGGACCTGGGCCTCCGCCTCGGCCTCGAGGCTCACCACCCGGTTCTGCTCACGGAAGCGGCGAACCGCTTCCTCCGCCGTGCGGAGCTGCACCTGCAGGGTGTCGACCTGGTTGCGCAGGAACTCCACGGTGCTCCGGTCGCTCACCTTGCGCACCGCGTTCCGCCGCACCAGGTACTGATGCGCGAGCACGTTCGCGACGTCGCGCGCGAGCTCGGGGTCCGGGGAGTCGAAGCGCACCTCCACCACGTTCGCGTCGCGGTTCGGGCGCGACACCCCGAGCGCCTCCCCGAACCGTTCGGCGGCGGCCGTCCGCGGGAGGATCTCCAAGTCGACGCGGTCCACGTCGCCGGCCCCGGGCGCCAGCACCACCGTCGCCCCGGGGAGGCGCAGCGGCTCTCCCGGGGCCGCGGCCGACAGCCGCTCCGCGGCGGGACCGTGGAGCGGCTCCGCGGTAAACCGGCCATCCTCGCCCTGCTCCAGCCTGACCCGCCCCTCGGGGGCGTCTGCGTCCGCCTGGACCTCACCCAGCACGGCGGTCCTCCGCACCTCCCGCGGACCACCGACCAGCACCTGGAGGCCGAGCGAATCGATCACCGCCTCCGCGAGGCTGCGACTTCGCAACACCTCCATCTCGGTCCCGACCTCGGTGCCGCCCTGGAGGTCGCGCAGGGCATCGAGCACCGGAACCGTGCTTCCCTTCTCCTGAAACTGGAGCGTGGTGGAGGATCGATAGATCGGCGTGGCGACCTTCACATGCACGAGCGCCACGAGGAGCCCAAGCAGGGTGCACCCGGCCACGACCCACCAATTGCGCCGGAGGATGGCCCACGCCTCGCGGGGATCGAACTCCGGCTCGGGCGACGGTGACGGCGGGGTCAGCCAGCCCCCGGGGGCGTCCCACCTGGCCCGCGAC
>JBOHSQ010000286.1:0-5433 GCA_050733295.1 Gemmatimonadales bacterium | reverse complement strand
CATCGAGGCCACCGCCTCGTCACGGTCGCGGAGCAGCGCCTCGGTGCGCTCGCGGAGCGCGGGGCGCTCGGCGTGGCCCGCCGCGACCAGGGCCGCCTCGCGCACGCGGAGTGACTGGTCGTCGAGCAGGCGGCGAATGGCATCATCCGAGACGGTGCTGCGTCCCAGCATGGTTGCGGCGGTGCGCCGCACGCAGGCATTGTCCCCCGGCAGCGCCGCGGTGAGCGCGGCAATCGCGCCGGGATCGCGCACCTGTCCGGACAACGAATCACGCGCGGCCCGGGCCTCGGGCCTCGCATCGGCCAACTGGCCGACGCCCCAGTCCTCCCTGCCCCACCAGCCGTTGCCTACCCGGTCGCCAATCATCTCGCAGGTCACCGGGTCGGTGGCCGACATCGCGGCGAGCAGGGAGGCGACGCGGGCGGAGTCGGGCCCCGGGTGTTCGGGAATCGAGACATTGACCAGGACATGCGGCACGCGCACGTGCACGTCCACGTCCACGTGCTGGAGTGCCACGGCGCCAGCCGTGCCGGCCCCGAGCACTCCCGCAAGGAGCAGGATCGGCTTCACCGGTCGTTCTCCTCGCCGAAGTACTCCACCGCGACGCGGCGGACATTCGGGTCCTTGTGGTTGAGCGCAGTCTTGAGCGCGGCGCGGGCGGGCTCGGAGGCCATCTCTGACAGCGCCTGGGCCGCATTCTCCCGCACGTCGGCATTCCGGTCGTCGAGCAGGCGCACGACGTCGGGCACCAGCTCCGTCATCCTGCGCTCCTCGACCAGGTCGAGCGCAGCGGACCGGACGTCGGCGTATTCGTCGGCGAGGCCCTTCGAGACCAGGCCGGGCGCCACCGGCACCTTGAGCTCATCGACCGCGTGGAAGGCCTCGTGCCGCACCTCGGGATCGGGATCGGAGAGGGCGGACACGAGCACGGAGCCGGCCTGGGGGTCGCCGATCTCCTTGAGGGCCTGCACCGCGTGCTGCCGCACATCGGTGTCCTGGTCGCGCAGCAGCTTGGAGATGGCCGGCACCGAGGCGCGATCGCGGAGGTGGGAGAGTACGTGCAGGGCCGCGGCGCGGGACTCCGCGTCGTCGGAATCGAGCATCCGGCGGATCGGCTCGGCCGGCACCCCGCGCTCGAACTCGGAGAGGGCCTCCAGCGCGGCGCGACTCACCTCGCGGTCGGCGTCGTCCAGGGTACGGACGAGGTCCGGGATCGCCATCGGGTGCCCAATCCGGCCGAGGGAGTGCGCGGCGGCGCGGCGGACCTCGGCGTCGTCGTCGCGGAGGCGGGCCATGAGCGCGCGGACGACGTTGGTATCCTGCGGCACCTGGGACTGGGACACCGAGACGGTCACATCCCCGACCTTCACCTTCACCGAGAGCGACGGCGACGGCCACGGCGACGGCGAGGGCGAGGGTGAAGGCGAAGGCGAGGGTGAAGGCGAAGGCGAAGGCGATGCCTTCGACTTCGTCCGCACGCCCCCGGCCGGTTCCTGTGCCAGGCGCTCGTCCGCCTTCGCGTCGTATCCCGTCAGCTCGACGGGGTCGATCGTCATCTCCTCTTCCGGAGCCGCCACGAACCCACCCAGGTCGACCTTGTCGGGTGGAATCCGGGCGGAGGCACCGGGCGCGAAGGCGATCACGGCGGCGAGCGTCGCGACCGACAGCAGGCCGGTGGCTCCGCGGGGGAGGCCGCGTCCCGGCGCGCCCGAGTCGAGGAGCCTCGACACTCGACTGGAGAGCTGGGAGCGCTGTTCCGCCATGCCGGCCACGGGGACGCCCAGCGGCGAGGCCTGGATCCATTCCGCCACCTTCATCAGGCAGCGCGCGAGCGGCACCCGGCCGCTCCGCCCGGCGGCCCACTCGTCGGCCATGAACTCGGCGGACTGCTGCATGCCGCTCCGTGCCATCCGGTTGAGCGGCTGGAAGAAGAAGGCGCGCTCCACCACGCAGGCGAAGCCGAGCCACTGGGGATCGCGGCGGACGATGTGGGCGAGTTCGTGTGCCAGCATGGCGCGCTGCTGCTCCGGGTTGAGCTCGACGAGGGCCGCCGAGGGAAGGCAGATCTCACGGGTGCCGAGCGCCACCGGGGACGAAATGGTGGCGGAGGCGGTGAGCCGAACCGGGCGCACGCGGGCGCTCTGGCAGAGGTCCTTCAGCACCCCGGGCAGCTCACCCTCGACGACCATCCGGCGATCGCCGAGGCGGCCGACCAGGATCAGGCGGCGGCCGGCGTACCAGAGGACGAGCGACAGGGCCAGGATCGCCCAGGCACCCAAGAGGAGGACGGGCGAGAGGGGCGAGACGGGCGAGTCGGCACGACGGGACGACGGCGCGACGGCGGGTGCTTCGACTGGAGGTTCGACGGCCGGACGGTGCGACGGCGCGACGGCAGGCTCGGGGATGGCGACGGCTGGATCGCCGGATGGCTGGATGGCTGACGATTCGATCACCGATCCGGCCGGTGCCGCAATCGAGAACGAGCCGACGGGGCGGAGGTCCAGCGCGGTCTGGGCAGAGGCGGTGAGGATACCGCCCACCAGGGCCAGCTTCCACAACAGGTCCGCAACGGGCGGCTCGGCGCCACGCAGGCGCAGGATCGCCCAGGCCAGGCCGAGGAGGATGGTCGAGTGCACCGCGTAGGTCAGCAGCCACGCCGCGGTGGCGGAAGCCAGGGGGTTCACCGGTCCTCCTTGCGAGCTTCGGCCGTGTCGATCATGGCGCGCAGGCGATCGAGGTCGCCCGGTGCGATGTCCTGGGAGGTGAGCAGGTGGTTCACGAGGGCGGCGACATCGCCCGCGAAGAGTCGCTCGGTCAACTCGCTGACCATGGACTGCTGGACCTCTTCTTCGGTAACCAGGGCCCGGTAGAGGTACTGCCGGTCCACCGCACGACGAGTTACTACCCCCCGCCGTTCCAAACGGGACAGGAGGGTGGCGATGGTGGTCTGGGCGAGCCCGCGTTCGGGATGAAGGGCCTCCCACACCGCGGGTGCGCTGGCCTCCCCCCGCTCCCAGAGGAGTCGGAGGATGGCGATCTGGAGCTCGGTGAGCTGGTACTGCGGGGGCACGACGGCCTCCGGGGTTGATCTACAGGTGTAGATGTACGGGTGTAGAGAAAGGTTGTCAAGGGGACCCCCGGTGGGGCCGCCTATCGGAGTTCCCTTGGGCGAGTAGGTTCCCGCGGCCCCCTCACCTCCGGGGGAAGGAGACCGGCAATGCGCCCATCGGCGAACTGGATGCTGGCACTCGTACCCGTGGCGATCGCGCTGGACCGCGTGGAAGGGCTGGCGCCCCCGGTCCTCTTCTTCTGCGCCGCGCTGGCGATCATCCCCCTGGCGCGGTTCATCGTGCGGGCGACGGGGCAGATCGCGGCCCGGTCGGGCGATGCGATCGGCGGGCTGCTCAACGCCACCTTCGGCAACGCGCCCGAGCTGATCATCGCCCTGGTGGCGGTGCGGGCCGGCCTGCTCGACCTGGTGCGCGCGTCGATCGTGGGCGCGATCCTCGCCAACCTGCTACTGGCCGGGGGCGTGGCCCTGCTGGTTGCAGGGTTCAAGACGCGGGACCTCGAGTACAACCCCGGTGCCGCGCGGCTGTACAGCTCGACGATGCTGCTGGCGGTGATGGCGCTGGTGGTGCCGAGCGCCTTCAGCCGGGTGTTCGGGGGGGAGGAGCACCTGGAGCGGGTCCGGTCGCTCAACACCTGGCTGGCGCTGCTGCTGCTCGCGACCTACGCGCTGTACCTCTGGTTCTCGCTCCGGACCCATCCGCACCTGTTCAAGTCGGTCAGCGGGAACGGCGGCCACGGGCACGAGGCGACCTGGAGCGTCGGGCGTGCACTGGGCGTGCTGCTCGGTTCCTCGGTGCTGGCGGCCTGGATGAGCGAGATCCTGGTCGGGGCCGCGGAGGGGACCGGCGAGGCCTTGGGGATGTCGTCGGTGTTCATCGGCCTGGTGGTGGTGGCGGTGGTGGGCGGGGCGGCCGAGAGCCTCTCGGCGATCGGGGCCGCCCGGAGCGGCAAGCTCGACCTCACGACCAGCATCATCTTCGGCAGCTGCATCCAGATCGCGCTCTTCGTGGGCCCGCTGCTGGTGCTGCTGAGCCGGTTCGTGGGGCCGTCGGAGCTGTACCTGAGCTTCGCGCGGCCGGAGGTGGGGGCGCTGTTCCTCGCGGTGCTGCTCGGGACCATCGTGCTGGGCGACGGGAAGGGCAACTGGTTCAAGGGGGTGCAACTGCTGGTGGTCTACGCGGCGATCGCCGCGATGTTCTACTTCATCCCGGACGTCCCGGGATGAGCGACCGGCGCATCCTGGACCCGGTGGACCGGTTCGGCGAGGCCCTCTTCGGGCTGATCATGGTGCTCACGTTCACCTGCACACTGAGCGTGGCGGAGTCGGGCCGGGAGGACGTCCGGCTCATGCTGGTGGCGGCGCTGGGCTGCAACGTGGCGTGGGGGCTGGTGGACGCGGTGCAGTACGTGATCACGGTCCTGGTGCGGCGCGCCCGCGAGGCTGGGGGCGGCATCGATCCGCGCCCTCGGGCCCACGTCGGGCCCCGGGACCTGCTCGAGGCGGCCGCGGTCTTCGTGGTGGTGGTGCTCGCGTGCATCCCTGTCTCGTTGCCGTTCCTCTTCATGCAGGATGCGCACCGGGCGATCCGGGTGTCGAACGGAATCGCGCTGGTGCTGCTGTTCCTCGGGGGCTGGCAGCTGGCGCGGCACGCCGGGCTCTCGCCCTGGCGTCTGGGCACCGCCATGCTGGTGGTGGGTACGACGCTGGTCCTGGCCACAATCGCCCTGGGGGGATGATGCTCGACCGGATTCGTGCTGCTCTGGTGGCCCTCGCCGCCCTCACGTTGGCCTTCGCAGCCCTGCCCACCGTGGCGAGAGGCCAGATTCCCCCGCCGCCTGAACCCCGGGCCTGGGACATCTCCATGACCGTCCTCGGCTTCCTGCTGCCGGACGAAGGCGATGTCGCGATCGGGGTCCTCACGGCCGACCGGAGCGCAATGCACCTCGAGGGGCGCTACAACTACGAGGGCCTGCGGACCGGGTCCCTATTCCTCGGACGAACGTTCGTCACGGGGAGCGATGGCTGGCTCACGCTGCAACCGATGGCGGGGTACGCCTTCGGCGATACGGACGGGGTCGTCCCGGCGTTGAGGATCATGGCCACGTTCGGGCAGCTCGAGATCCTCTCCGAGAACGAGTACCTGTTCGCCACCAACGACGAGTCAGAAGACTTCTTCTACTCGTGGAACGAGGTGAGCTTCTGGCCGGTGGAGGAGTTCCGGCTCGGCGTGGCGGGAGAACGTCTGCGGGTGCAGGGAAGCGAGCTGGAATGGGACAAGGGCATCGTCGCCGGTGTAGCCGGCGAGTCGGTGAGCGCCAGCTTCTACGGGTTCAACCTGTTCAGCGAGAACGAGTTCGTGG
>JBOHSQ010000285.1:0-7819 GCA_050733295.1 Gemmatimonadales bacterium | reverse complement strand
GGCGGAGCAGGGGGTGGACTACTTCACGGTGCATGCGGCGGTGCTGCTCGAATACGTCCCGCTCACCGCGAACCGGGTCACCGGCATCGTCTCCCGCGGCGGCTCCATCATGGCCAAGTGGTGCCTGGCCCACCACCGCCAGAGCTTCCTCTACGAGCGCTTCGCCGAGATCTGCGAGGTCATGGCGGCGTACGACGTCTCGTTCTCGCTGGGCGACGGGCTCCGGCCGGGCTCCATCGCCGACGCGAACGATGCGGCCCAGTTCGCCGAGCTGCGAACCCAGGGCGAGCTCACCCGGATCGCGTGGGACCACGGCGTCCAGGTGATGAACGAGGGCCCCGGGCACATCCCGATGCACCTGATCCGCGAAAACATGGAGAAGCAGCTGGAGTGGTGCGGCGAGGCGCCCTTCTACACGCTGGGCCCCCTCACCACCGACATCGCACCGGGGTACGACCACATCACCAGCGCCATCGGCGCCGCGATGATCGGGTGGTATGGCACCGCGATGCTCTGCTACGTCACGCCGAAGGAGCACCTCGGCCTGCCCGACCGGGAGGACGTGAAGGCGGGGGTCATTGCGTACAAGATCGCCGCCCACGCCGCCGACCTGGCCAAGGGGCACCCGCGCGCCCGGCAATGGGACGACACGCTGTCGAAGGCGCGGTTCGAGTTTCGCTGGGAGGACCAGTTCAACCTGGCGCTCGACCCGATGACCGCGCGCGCCTTCCACGACGAGTCGCTGCCCGCCGAAGGCGCCAAGCTGGCCCACTTCTGCTCGATGTGCGGCCCGAAGTTCTGCTCGATGAAGATCACCCAGGACGTGCGCGACTACGCGGCCCGGCTCGAAGCCGAGGCGGGGATGGCGGCAAAGGCGAGGGAGTTCCGGGAAGCGGGTGGGGAAGTGTATGTACGGCAGTAGGACGTGAGGATACCCATGCACCGACTCTGCATTCTCGCCATGCTCCTGGCCGCATGTGGTGGTGGCGAACGGCCCGCATTGCGGGATGTCGCCGATACGGCGGGCGGGCTGGCCGCCCCGGTTCGCGTGGCGGCCATCAGCGGGTTCGACCGGCCCGAGTCAGTGCTCCACGATGCGCAGCAGGATGTCTACTTCATCTCGAACATCACGGGCGACCCGCCCGCGAAGGACGGTAGCGGGTTCATCAGCCGGATGCGGCCCGACGGCACGCTGGACTCGCTGCACTTCGTGCAGGGCGGCCGGGGCGGCGTGACGCTCCACGCTCCCAAGGGCCTGGCGCTCACCGGTGACACGCTGTGGGTTGCGGACATTGACGCCATTCGGGGGTTCGACCGCAGGAGCGGGATTGCGCTCGCCACCGTCGAAGTGCCCACGAGCCGGTTCCTCAACGACCTCGCGGTCGGGCCCGACGGGATGCTCTACGCCACCGAATCCGGATTCCGCGCCGAACCGGACGGGAGCGGCCGCGAGGCCGTATACCGGATCGGCCCCGGGCACCGTCCGGAAAAGGTGCTGACCGAGGTGCCGGTGCCGAACGGCATCGCCCGGACGAAGGACGGCGCCGGCCTGCTGCTGGCGTCCTTCGGCGACGCCGCCATCCGGGAATGGCGTCCGGTCGATGGCTCGATCACCGCTGTCGGAGAGGGCCCGGGCCAACACGACGGCCTGGCGGTGCTGGACGACGGGCGCATCATCGCGTCGAGCTGGGCCGACTCCTCGGTGGTCGTGCTGGGGCCCGGAGCTGCGGTCGCGCTGATCGAGGGATTGCCTTCACCGGCCGACTTCGAGGTGGATCGCGGTCGCGGACGGCTGGTCGTCCCGCTCCTGCGGGAGAACCGGGTGGAGATCTGGGCGATCCGGTAGGGAACGGGAGCGTTCAACGGTGAGAAGTGTCTTCCACGCTCCCTGCTCACTCCCTACATCGCATCGAGGGTTGCCCTCACGGCAGCGAGCAGCTGCATTGGCAGGAAGGGCTTCGCCAGCGCCTGGCCCTCGGCGCCGGGCAGGGCACGCTCCGCGACCTGTTCCGGCGCATAGCCCGAGACGAAGAGGACCGGGAGCCGGGGCTGGCGTTCGCGCAGTATCCGCGCGAGCTCAGGGCCGCTTCCGCGGGGCAGCACGACGTCGGTGAGCAGGAGGTCGGGCACCATTCCGGTGTCTTCCAGGATCGCCGCGGCCTCGACCGCGTCCGCCGCGTCGAGGGTCTCGTAGCCGGCGTCCTGCAGGGTGCGCAGGACGATGCGGCGGATGGCAGGCTCGTCCTCGACGACCAGCACCAGCTCCTCCCGTCCCCTGGGCGCCTCGGGCACCACCGCCGCCACTCCTGCCGCGCCCATCGTTCCTGCGGCAGGCAGCAGGATGGTGAAGGTGGTCCCCTCGCCCTCCTCCGAATCGACCTCGATGCTGCCGCCATGCTGGCGGATGATCCCGAAGCAGGTTGCCAGGCCGAGGCCGGTGCCGCGGCCCGGCGGCTTGGTAGTGAAGAACGGCTCGAAGATCCGCTGCTGCACTTCGCGCGACATGCCGCTCCCGGAATCCTGGACCGAGAGCACTACCCAGGACTCCTCGTCGCCTTCGTCGGGTGGGCAGTTGGCGGTGTGCACGGTGACGGAGCCACCGCGAGGCATCGCATCGCGCGCGTTGACGAGCAGGTTCACCACGACCTGCTCGAGCTGCGCCGGGTCGGCCCGGAGCGGCCAGAGGCCGGAGGCGAGGTCGAAGGAGAGCGCGACGTCGGCGCCAAGTAGGCGCTCGAGCATTCGGGAGAGGCCCAGGAGGAGGGTGTTGAGGTCGACCTCGCGCGGTTCGGGGGTGCGTTGCCGCGCAAAGGTCAGGAGCTGGCTGGTGAGCCGGGCCGCGCGATCGGCTGCGGCAATCACCTCGTCCGCATCGGCGCGCACGTCCGCGCGGTCCGCCAGCGCCTCGCGCAGCAGGTGGCCGTGGCTCAGGATGACGGTGAGGAGGTTGTTGAAGTCGTGGGCGATGCCGCCGGCCAGCCGGCCGACCACCTCCATCCGCTGAGTCTTGAGCAGGCGCTCCCGGCTCTCCCGCGCCTCCTCCGCGGCCTCCGCCGCCGCGCGCTCCCGGTCCGCCAGGGGAGGCGTGATGTCCACCGCACTGATGGCGAAACCGTCGAGGCGTGCGACGCCGAGCGGCTGAATCCCGACCAGCCAGATGCGCGGATCCCCGGTCCCATTCCCTGAGTGCACCTCGAGCTGCGCTGGCCGCCCCTCGGTACCCGCCCGGGCCAGTACCGGCTCGATGCAGTCCGCGAGCCGTGGAGACACCTCCCTCACCGTCCGACCCGGGTGAGATTCAGGCGCCAGCCCGGTCAGGAGGCCCAACACCCGGTTGGCGCGCAGATAGCGAAACTCCGGATCGATCAGGCCCAGGCCGACGGGCACTTGATCGAGGAGGGCTTCGAGGATCGGGTCCACGCCCTTAGCTTGCCGCTCCGAGCGCTGGCAATCAAGGTTCACCGTCCGCTCCACCCGGAGGCTGCATCCCGGTACTTGGCTTTGCGCTGGCGGTCCTCGTGGGGCTCTCGCTCGGTCTTATCGGCGGCGGCGGCTCCATCCTGACCGTGCCGATCCTGGTCTATGTGTTCGGCTACCCGATGAAGTCCGCCGTGCCGATGAGCCTCGGCGTCGTCGGGATCACCAGCGCCGTCGGGGCGCTGCGGCACGTGCGGGCAGGGGTGGTCCGGCTTCCCGCAGCTCTTGCCTTCGCGCCGGCGGCCATGCTCGGGACCGTGGCCGGGACACGTTTCGCCGACGGGCTTTCCGGCCGGACCCAGCTCGTGATCTTTGCGGTGGTCATGGTGGTGGCCGCCGCCGCCATGTACCGGCCCGCCAGGCCTTCGGCCAGGGTCGATCGGACCGGTGGAGGGGTCAGCGCCGCGATCCGGGCCGCTCCGGCCGGACTCGGCGTGGGAGTGCTGACCGGAATGGTCGGGGTGGGAGGCGGCTTCCTGATCGTGCCTGCGCTGGTGCTGCTGCTCGGACTGCCCATGCACCAGGCAGTCGGGACATCGTTGGTGGTGATCGCGCTCAACAGCGCGGCGGGAGTGGCGGGCTATGCGGGGCGGGTCGCCGTGGACTGGTTCACCATGGCACTCTTCACGGCGCTGGCCGTGGCCGGTGTGCTCCTTGGCGCAGGGCTGGCCCCGCGCGTGCCGGCCGAGCGACTGCGCCGGTTCTTCGCGCTCTTCCTGGTGGTGATGGCGGCATTCATCCTGTGGCAAAACCTCGGCCCTGTCGCGAACGGGGCCGGTCGATGACGATGGAGAACGGACGATGATCCTTCGCCGGTTCTATGACGAACCGCTCGCGCAGGCGAGCTACCTGTTCGGCTGCGCCCGCACCGGCCAGGCGATCGTGGTGGACCCGCTGCGTGACGTGGCGCAGTATCTGGCCGCCGCGCAGATGGACGGCGTGCGCATCGTGGCAGTCACCGAGACGCACATCCACGCCGACTTCCTGTCGGGGACTCGCGAACTCGCAGCGCGCACCGGCGGGGTCGCGTACCTCTCCGCGGAGGGTGGTCTGGACTGGCAGTACGCCTTCGCCGAAGCCGACGGCGCGGTCCTGCTCCGCGATGGGGACGAGATCCAGGTCGGCGACATCCGGCTCCGCGCCATGCACACCCCGGGGCACACGCCGGAGCATCTGAGCTTCCTGGTGACGGACGGATCCGTGGCCACGACGCCGATGGGCGTGATCACGGGCGACTTCGTCTTCGTGGGCGATGTGGGCCGGCCCGACCTTCTCGAAAAGGCGGCCCGGGTGGAGGGCTCGGCCGAGGCCGGTGCGCGGACACTGTTCCGGAGCCTGCAGAAGTTCAAGACGCTCCCTGACCATCTCCAAGTGTGGCCCTGCCATGGCGCCGGCTCGGCATGCGGCAAGAACCTCTCGGCGGTGCCCCAGTCGACGGTGGGATACGAGAAGCTCTACAACTGGGGGCTCGGGGCGGAAACTGAGGACGAGTTCGTACGTGCCGCCCTCGCGGAACAGCCGGAACCCTCACGCTACTTCGCGGAAATGAAAGTCCGCAACCGCGAGGGGCCACCGATCCTCGGAGCACTGCCGGTCCCGGCGCGGCTCCCGCCCGCGGATCTCGCCGCGCGCCTCGACGCGGGGGTGATCGGGATCGACGTGCGCCCCGCGGCCACGGCCGCCGCAGGACGCCTTCCCGGCACGCTGAGCATCCCGCTCAACAAGTCCTTCACCGGGTGGGCAGGCGCACTCCTGCCGTACGACCGCGAGATCGTGCTGGTGACGGGCGACGGTCCGGGTGCCCGCGCCGCCGCGAGTGCCGCGCGCGAGCTGGCCATGATCGGACTGGACCGGGTGGTCGCGTTCGCGGGGCCGGAGGTGCTCGACTGGTGGCGCGAACAGGGGCGCGAGCTGCAGGCGATCCCCAGCCTGCTGCCCAGGGATCTCGCCGGGCGTGAGGATGTCACGGTCCTGGACGTGCGCCGCGAGTCGGAGTGGCGGTCGGGCCACGTGCCGGGCGTCCAGAACATCCCGCTGCAAGAGCTGCAGGAGCGGGCGGCGGAGGTGCCAGTGGGCCGGCCGATCGTGCTGCACTGCCAGGGCGGCGGTCGGTCGCACATCGCGGCGAGCGTGCTCCAGACTCTGGGCGTCGACGAGGTCGTCAACTTGTCGGGAGGATTCGGCGCCTGGGCCAGGGAGGGACTGCCGGTCGAGCGCTGACCCGCGGCGGCCGGCGCAGGCAGGCGGCGCCGCCCGCGCGCTTACGGAGTGATGAGGCCGGTCTCGAGCGCGAAGCGGGTCAGCCCGGCCACCGTACGGATCCTGAGCTTCCGCATGAGGCTTTCCCGATGAGTCTCGACGGTGCGGTGGCTGATGCCGAGCGTCGCGCCGATTTCCTTGTTGGTGCGACCCTGCGCGATCCCAACCAGCACCTCCCTCTCACGCGCTGTCAGGAGGCCAGCCTCACCCCGGTGGCGGTTGCGCTCCAGCTCGCCACGCACCGCCTCGGACAGCCGGAGCGCCACCAGCGGACTGTACCACGCCTCTCCCCGGTGCACGGCGCGCACCGCCTGCCGGAGCTCCTCTGCGGCGCCATCCTTGAGCAGGTATCCCGCAGCCCCCGCGCGCACACTCTCCAGCACGTACTCCGGGTCGTCGTACATCGAGAGGATGAGGACGCGGCATTCGGGCACCGACGCGCGCAGGCCGGCCGTGGCCTGCAGGCCGGTCTGCCCCGGCATCGCGATGTCGAGCACCACGACGTCGGGCTGAAGTGCCTGAGCCTGCTCCCGCGCCGCGGCGCTGTCCGCCGCCTCGCCCACCACCTCGAATCCCGGTTCACGCTCGAGCACGCGGCGGATGCCCTCGCGCACCACGGCGTGGTCGTCCACGACCAGGACCCGGATCGGCGGCTCGCCGCCATTGGGGAGCGTCATCACGATTTGGCCCAGGCCGAGGGCAGTTCCACTTCGAGGCGCGCACCGCGGAGCGGGCCCGGCGAGAACCTGACGCTGCCGCCCAGCGCGGCGATTCGTTCGCGCATGCCGGTGAGGCCAAACCCGGTGCCCTCGGCCTGAGTGCCGGCAGGACCCGAGGCGGGCCCCTGTCCGTCGTCTTCCACCGCGAGGCGCACCAGCCCACCCGCCGAGTCCACGGCCACGCGCACCCGCCCAGCGCCCGAGTGTCGCGCTACGTTGGCCAGGGCTTCCTGAAGAGCCCGGAAGAGAGCGAGTTCGGCCTCGGGCCTCAGCGCCGGCAACGCACCCGGCGCGTCGAGGTTGACGGCAAGCCCGCTCCGCTCGGCGAATTCGGCCGCGAGCGACCGCAACGCCGGCAGCAGGCCGAGATCGTCGAGCAGCGAGGGCCGCAGGTTGGCCGTCACCCGCCGAACTCCGCGGAGGCCCGAGTCCACCAGCTCCAGCACGTGCCCGAGCCGCTCGACCTCACCGGGCGGGGCGGTCTCGCGCAGAACGGCGAGCTCCATCTTCACGGCGGAAAAGACCTGCGCGGTTTCGTCGTGGAGTTCGCGGGAGAGCCGCCGGCGCTCCTCCTCGTGCTGCCGGACCATCACCGCGGAGAGCCGCGCCAGCTCCTGGGTCCGGCCCTCGAGCCCCCGGTAGAGCTCATCCATCAGCAGGAGCACGACACCGAGCCCGGTGGTGACGAGAAAGAGGCTGTCCAGGTAGTAGCCCCACGGGCTCCACGCACCCCGAGCCCGCAGGAACGGATAGTCCAGGTGATGGAGGCTCCAGAGCAGCAGCGAGCAGGCCAGGACCAGCGCCCCCGACCCGCCAACCGCTCGCCAGTGTCCCAGAAAGACCCGGCCAGTCCAGAGGGTCGCCGCGCTCAGGAACACCACTGCCGGCAGTGCGGCCCAGAGGAAGTGGTCCAGGCGGTAGATGGCGACCCAGGACCAGAACGGCGGGAACAGCGCCAGCCCGGCGATCACGTCCCGCCACCTGGTGCTGCCCGAGAAGACGCACGCGGCCCAGAGCAGTGCGAGCGCAGTCCAGCCGGTGGCGACCTGGTGCCAGTAGAGCCAGATCCGATCGCCGGAAAGGAGGAAGCTGGAAATGATGACGAGGCGCACCGAATACAGCGCCCACGCGACGGCCATCCACCCGAGCCAAGGCCTCCGGTAGCGTGCCCACAGCCCCGCCGCGAGGAGCACCAGGATGGTCGCGACAGAAGTCTGCAGCAGTGCCGCGGCCAGTTCGCCCGTGTCCACCGGTGCCGGGAGTGATTCCATTCACCGGAATGAATCCGCCTCGATGAACACCCGCAATGCCGGGCTGGCCGCGCTGGGGGGGGGTGAGCGGGCGAAGGCCCGCCCACCCCCGAT
>JBOHSQ010000284.1:0-19644 GCA_050733295.1 Gemmatimonadales bacterium | reverse complement strand
AGCTGATCTTCCAGAACTACAGCGAATGCCTGCACTGCCCCACCATCCACCCCGAGCTTTCCCGCCTGATGCCGTACACCAGCGGGGAGAACGACCTCATCGCGGGTCCGTTCCTGGGCGGGCACATGCAGATCGCGCCGGCCAACCAGAGCATGACCATCTCGGGACGGGCGTGCGGCGTGCCGCTGGGTGACCTGGAAGCCGAGGACATGCGGCGGGCCTACTACTACACGATCTTCCCCAACCTGATGCTCAGCATCCACCCCGACTACGTCGTGTACTACCGGGTGTGGCCGCTCGAGCCGGGCCGGACCCACATCAGCTGCGAGTGGCTGCTCCACCCCGATTCGGCGAAGCACCCAGAGCTGAGCCCCGATGGCGCCGTGGAGTTCTGGGACATCACCAACCGGCAGGACTGGCACGTGAGCGAGCTGAGTCACGCCGGCATCGCGTCGCGGGTGTACGCGCCGGGACCATACTCGCCGCGGGAGAGCGTGCCGGCGGCGTGGGACCGGGCATACCTGGAGGCGCTGGGGTAGCATTCGTATTACCTTAGTACTGAAATGACGCCCCGCCAGCATTCCGCTGCCGCCGCCGGCCGTCGGGGCGGCGATACCGACCTGGGACTCAAGCTCTGGGTGGTGCTGGCGCGCTCGTTCCGCGCCATCGAGGCGCACGCCGCGGCGGATGTCGAGCGGCACGAACTCACCCTGGCCGAGTTTGGCGTCCTCGAGGCGCTTTACCACAAGGGCCCGCTCCTGCTGGGCGACCTGCAGCGTCGGATCCTGGTGTCGAGCGGAGGGGTGACCTACCTGGTGGACCGGCTGGAGAAGCGCGGGCTGGTGGAGCGGCGGCCGTGCGCGGGCGACAAGCGCTCCCGCTACGCGGCGCTCACCGTCCGGGGCGAGTCGTTCGTGAAGCGGATCTTCCCGGAGCACGCGGAGGCGATCCGCGGGGCTCTGGAGGGCCTGGGCGAAACCGAGCAGCGCATCGCGGTGAGCCTGCTGCGCCGGCTCGGGCTGGGCGCGGCTGCACGCGCGGCCGGGGAAAGCGCCTGAGACTCTAGCGCGCCACCTCCCCCAGCGCCTCGATCGCCGCGTCGAGCTGCGAATCGCTCAGGTAGGGCGCCGGACCCAGCCGCACGACCTCCGCCCGATAGTCCGTCATCACACCGCGCGCATGCAGCCCGGCCTGGATCGCGGCCGCCTGGGACGATCGCAGCGCCAGAAATCCGCCGATCTGCTCCAGCGGCACCGTGCGGTCCCGCGTGACCACATCAGGATCGGCACCCAGCGCGTCGAAGCGCTCCGCGAGCCGCCTCACCTGGTGCTGGCTCACCTCGCGCAGGAATCCGGGCGAGAGCCCCTGCCCCTTCGCGAACTCGAAGACCGCGGCCGCCCGATAGCTGCTGGTCGGATCGTAGGTAGCGCCGGCGAAGCGGTCGCCGCCGGTGCCGTACTGCACCCGGCTCCCATCGTGCCAGTCGGAAAGCGCCGAGAACTCGCTGAACCAGCCGGTCGCCACCGGCCTGAGCGTCGTGCCCGGAGGCATCCTGAGGAAGCCGTTGCCCTCCCCGAGCTGCACGTACTTGTAACCCGCGCCGGTGACCCACGCGCCTTCGAGACCCTCGGCGGACAGGGTGAATTCGGTGACGCCGAGTGCGTGGTAGGCATCGACCAGGAGTTCCGCGCCGGTCGTGGCGCAGCGGGCCATGATCTCCCGGAGGTTCGGGACGATGCGCGCGTCGAGGAAGAGCACCGCCGAAACGAGCACGGCAGCAGTCCGGTCGTCGGTCGCGTCGGCCAGCCGCTCCGCCAGCGAGTCCACCGGGTCGCGATGCACCCGCACGATCTCGAGCCCGGCCTCGTCCAGCCGGTCGGCCAGGCGCCGGACGGAGTGGAACTCGCCATCGGTGGTCACCAGGCGGGGGCGCGCGCGCAGCGGAAGCGCCGAGAGGAACCGGATCACCAGGTCGAAGGTGTTCTGGCCCAGCGCGTAGTCGCCGTCGGGATCGCCCAGCAGCCGGCGCCACCCCTCGCGCACCTGGCTCGCCACCTCGAAGGCGCGGCTCCACTTGTCGTCCACCAGCTCGGCGGCATCCAGCCAGGCGCGCTGCTGGGCCTCGAATCCGACGTCGGGCCAGGCTTGGTGCGAGTGCCCGGTGAGTAACAGGCGGTCTGCAACGCGGAAGCGGGAGTAATGGGGGGCGAGTGCGTTGGGCGAGGCACGGAGCGAGTCGAGGGAGGGCATGGCGCCTAACTTCACATCCGCCCCTCCGGGCCGCCACCACCCTCGCCCCCAGCCGGGGCCTCGGGTTGGCATTCCCCAACCGCCCCGGCCCGTCTAACTTGTCAGGGTTGCGGCGGGCGGATTCCCCCACCCCTCCCAACCTGTTCCACCCAGTGAGCCAGCCGAAATGACCAATACCGGACGGGCCTGTCCCGCCTGCCACACGCCTCTACCCGAGGCGGCGCAGTTCTGCATGCACTGTGGCCGGGCCACGCCCACCGATCCCGGCGTGCCCCCGCGCACCATGCTCACTGGCGAGTTCGAGGTGAACAAGGTCCGCCGGGTGCTCGCCGACCGGTACAAGGTCGAGCGGATCATCGGCGAGGGCGGGATGGCCACGGTGTACCTGGCCGACGATCTGAAGCACAAGCGGAAGGTGGCCCTCAAGGTGATGCGGCCGGAGCTGGCCGCGACACTCGGCGCCGACCGGTTCCTCCGCGAGGTCGAGATCGCGGCCAACCTGAGCCATCCCCACATCCTCCCGATGTACGACTCCGGCGAGGCCGAGGGCGTCCTCTACTACGTCATGCCATGGGTCGAGGGCGAATCGCTCTCCGCCCGGCTCAAGCGGGAGGGAGAGCTGCCGGCGCCCGAGGCGCTCCGGCTGGCGCGGGAGGTCGCCGAGGCGCTGGCCTACGCGCACAAGCGCGGCATCGTCCACCGCGACATCAAGCCGGCCAACATCCTGCTCGGCGAGGGCCACGCGCTGGTGGCCGACTTCGGCATCGCCCGGGCGGTGGGCGCCGAGGGCGAGGCGATCACCAAGACCGGCCTCGCGATCGGCACCCCCCAGTACATGAGCCCGGAACAGGCCACCGGCGCCAAGGACGTCGACGGCCGTACGGACGTGTACGCGCTCGGTGCGGTGCTCTACGAGATGCTGGCCGGCGAGCCACCGTTCACCGGGCGGAGCCCGCAAGCGGTGGTGGCCCGCGCGCTTACCGAGAGCCCGCGGCCGCTGGGTGCGACCCGCGAGGGGCTTCCTGCGGGCCTCGAGGCAGTGGTCGCGCGGAGCCTGGCCAAGCGCCCGGCAGACCGGCAGGCCACCGCCGCCGAACTCGTGTCAGACCTGCAGGCGGTGGAGACGGGGTTCCGCAGCGGGGCGCATTCGGCAATCCAGAGCGGCGTCACGGGAGCGAAGGCGGCCGCCACCAGTGGATTCGCCGCACCAGGTGCTCGCCGCTGGTTGGTGGTGGGCGGCGTGGCCGTCGCGGCGGTCGCGGCCATTGCCCTGTTCGCGATGCGGGGATCGGGGAGCGGCGCGGCGAGCGCCGACGACGCGCGGGTCGCCGTGCTGCCCTTCGCGAACCTGGGCCCGGACGAGGACCGCTACATCGTCGATGGGCTGGTGGACGAGGTGCGGGGGAAGCTGTCCCGGGTGCACGGCCTCACCGTGATCGCCTCGACCAGCGTGGCGCAGTATCGGGAGACCACCAAGTCGCCGCAGCAGATCGCGCGGGAATTGAACGCCGACTACCTGCTCATCGGCCGGGTGCGCTGGGCCGGCACGGGGGATCAGCGCCGGATCCAGGTGGTGCCGGAGGTGATCGACGGAAAAACCGGCTCGACCACGTGGCAACAGTCCTTCGAGGCGCCGCTCACCGACGTCTTCCAGGTCCAGGCCCAGATGGCCACCCGCGTGGCAACCGCGCTCGGCACCGCCCTTGGCGCGCAGGATGAGGAGGTGCTGGCCCGCTCCGCCACGACCAACCCGGTGGCCTGGGACCTCTTCCTCAAGGGGAAGGCGCTCACCAATCCGAACGCGGCGGAGCAGCGGCTTTCGGCCTCCTATTTCGAGCAGGCGGTGGCGATCGACTCCAGCTTCGCCGAGGCATGGGCGGCGCTCAGCATGGCGATGGGCAGGGTGTACTTCAACGGCAGCCGCGAGCCCGCAGCTGCGGTGCGGTCCCGACAGGCCATGGAGCGGACCCTGGCGCTCGACCCGAACGGGTCCCTCGGTCACGCCGCGGCCACTCGCTATTTCCAAGTCGTGGAGCGGAACCAGACCAAGGCCTCGGACGCCGTCGAGCGGGCAGTCCGCGCCGCACCGAACGACGCGGACATGCTGGCGCTGGCCGCCAATGTCGACCTCACCTTCGGGCGCACCGTGGCGGCGCTCACCAAGCTCGAGCGCGCACGGGAGCTCGACCCGCGTTCGGAGCGGACCTTGAGCCTCCTTCAGCGGGCGCTTGTGTATTCCCGGCGACTGGCTGAGGCCGTCGAGGTGAGCGAGGCGTACATCGCCCTCGGCTCGACCGACGTGGATGCGGCCCAGTGGCAGGCGATCGTCTACGCCGCCAGTGGCGACCTGGCCGCGGCCCGGCGGGCGACCAATGCCGCCAAGTCGCGGGGCATCCCCGCCCCGGTGCTCGTGGCGCAGTTCTCGGGGATCCTCGAAACCTCCTGGATTCTCGACCGACCGGACCAGGAAGTTCTCTTCCGGCTGACCCCGGCGGCGTTTGACAACGACATCGCCTGGTGGGGCCAGTCGCTCGCCACCGCCCACTGGGATGCCGGGCACAAGGCCATCGGGCGGGCCTATGCCGACTCGGCCCTGGCGGAGTCCAAGTCGCAGGCCGAGGGGGCCCCGCAGGATTCCCAGCTCCTCGCCCTCTACGCCCTGATGCTGGCATACCTCGGCCGGCCCGAGGCGGTAGCGGAGGGGGAGCGCGCACTCAGCCTGACCCTCAATCCCGACGGCACCGACGCCGCGTACGAAACCCACCAGCTCGTCCGGATCCACCTCGCGCTGGGCCAGCAGGAGCGGGCACTCGACTACCTGGAGAAGCTGGCCACGATGCCACACCACACCTCGCCCGCCTGGCTCCGCCTTGACCCGGCATTCGCGCCGCTCAAGGGCAGCCCCAGATTCGAGAAGCTGGCGGGGGTCCGTTGACCCACACCACCCGCACTTGCCCCGCCTGCCAATCGCCCCTCCCCGAGGAGGCGCAGTTCTGCATGCACTGCGGACGCGCCACGCCCACCGATCCCGGCGTGCCCCCGCGCACCATGCACACCGGCGAGTTCGAGGTGACCAAGGTCCGGCGGGTACTGGCCGACCGCTACAAGGTCGAGCGGGTGATCGGCGAGGGCGGGATGGCCACGGTGTACCTCGCCGAGGACCTCAAGCACAAGCGCAAGGTGGCGGTGAAGGTGATGCGCCCCGAGCTCGCGGCCACGCTGGGGAGCGACCGGTTCCTGCGTGAAGTCGAGATCGCCGCAAACCTGAGCCATCCCCACATCCTCCCCATGTACGACTCGGGCGAGGCCGATGGGATCCTCTACTACGTCATGCCGTGGGTCGAGGGCGAGTCGCTCTCGGCCCGGCTCAAGCGGGATGGCGAGCTTCCGGCGCCCGAGGCGCTCCGGATCGCCCGCGAGGTGGCCGACGCGCTGGCCTACGCGCACAAGCGCGGCATCATCCACCGCGACATCAAGCCCGCCAACATCCTGCTCGGCGACGGCCATGCCCTGGTCGCCGACTTCGGCATCGCCCGGGCGCTCGAGGCCCAGGGCGAGGCGATCACCCGGACCGGCCTCGCGATCGGGACGCCGCAGTACATGAGCCCCGAGCAGGCCACCGGGGGGAAGGACGTCGACGCGCGCACCGACATCTACGCCCTCGGCGCCGTGCTGTACGAGATGCTCACGGGTGAGCCGCCATTCACCGGACGCTCGCCCCAGGCGGTGGTGGCACGGGCGCTCACCGAGAACCCGCGGTCACTGACGCTGGCTCGGCAGGGGCTTCCGGCAGGGCTCGATGCGGTGGTGATGCGGGCGCTGGCGAAGCGGCCGGTGGACCGGCAGCCGACCGCGGCGATGCTGGTGGACGAGCTGAGCGGGGTGGAGTACACGGCCAGGAGCGGGAGTCACGCTGCCGTGACGGCGGGAACGGCGCCCGCGAGCAGCGAGGCCCGGCGAGGCGGCGGGCTCTGGCTGGCACTCGGCGGCGTGGTCATGGCCGCACTCGTCGCGGTCGCGTTCTTCGCGGGCCGGTGGGGCCTGCCGGGCTGGAGCCTGTGGCTCGCGCTCGGATTGTTCGCTGCCGGTTCCGGCATGCTCTGGCTCACCAGCCAGGCGGAGCGGCGCCGTCACCATGGCTCGGCGGCTCGACGGCTGGATCGCTGGTTCACCTGGAGGAATGCGGCGCTCGGTGGGGTCGCGGCGCTGGTGATCTGGTCCGTGGCCTCCGGAGCTGCGGCCTCGAAACGCCAGGCCGCGACCGGTGCGGGCTCCCGCATGGCGGTGCTTCCCTTCGCCAACCTGGGCGACGCCGCGGACGCCTACTTCGCCGACGGCATCGCCGACGAGGTCCGGGGCAAGCTCGCGCGCGTTCACGGCCTCATCGTCACCGCCTCGACCAGTACCCGACAGTACCGGGAGACAGCCAAGTCACCCCAGGAGATCGCCCGCGAGCTGGGCGTGGACTACCTGCTGGTCGGGCGAGTCCGGTGGGCCGGGAGTGAGGGCGCTCGTCGGGTCCAGGTGATCCCTGAGGTGATCGATGCCCGGACCGGCGCGGTTACCTGGCAGCAGACCTATGACGCCGACCTGACCGACGTCTTCCGGGTGCAGGGCGATATCGCCACCCGCGTCGCGTCGGCGATCGGCGTGGCGCTCGGGAGCGCCGAGCAGCAGGAACTGGCCGAGCGGCCGACGACCAACCTCGCCGCGTACGACGCCTACCTGAAGGGCAAGGCAATCGTCGGGCGCGATCCGGCAAGCCTCCGCAGGGCGGTTGCATTCCTCGAGGAGGCGGTTCGCCTGGACTCGGCGTTCGTCCAGGCGTGGGGCCTGATGTCGCAGCAACTCGCCGGGCTCTACGTCAATGGCGAACCCAGCTCTGCCATCGCGGAGCGAACACGGGCGGCCGCCGAGCGCGCCATGGTGCTGGCGCCCGACCGGCCCGAGGGGCACGCCGCGCGGGCGATGTACCACTTCCTGGTGCGGAGGAACCCCGAGCTGGCCAATGAAGAAATCCAGCTGGCACTGCGGATCGCGCCGAACGACGCCGAGCTGTTGCAAATCGCTGGAAACCTGGAGCGCGGGCTCGGCCGTTGGGATGAGTCGCTCTCGCACCTTCAGCAGGCCTGGCGACTCGATCCGCGGTCCGCACGGACGGCCTCCCGCCTCCAGGAGACCCTCCTCTGGATGCGGCGCCACGGCGAGGCGCAGGTCCAGAGCGAGGCCGCGCTGCTGCTCGCCCCGGACGACCTCAGGATCAACCAGGACAGGGCCATGCTCTACCTGGCGCGGGGCGACCTTCCCGGCGCACGCGCCGCGATCCGCCAGGTCCCCCCCACCGTCCCGGCAGCGACCCTGGTGGTGTACTTCGGCAACTACTGGGACCTGTACTGGGTGCTGGACGACGCCCAGCAGCGCCTGCTTCTGTCTCTCGGCCCCGACGCCTTCGACGGCGACCGGAGCTCCTGGGCGGCGGTGCTGGCGCAGACGGCCTGGGTCCGGGGAGACACCGCGACGGCCCGGCGGCACGCCGTTGTGGCGTTGACGGAGCAGGACCGGGTCCTGGCCGACGTCCCGGACGACGCACAACGGCTCGCGTTCCGGGGACTGATGCTCGCCTTCCTGGGGCGGAAGGCCGAGGCCATGGCCGCCGGGCTCCGGTCGGTCGAGCTCGCACCCATCGAACGTGATGGCACGACGGGGCCATACCACCTGCACGTCCTGGCCCGGACCTACGTGGCGCTCGGCGAGACCAGCCAGGCGCTCGACGTTCTCGAGCGGCTGCTCAAAGTGCCTTACTTCGTCTCTCCCGGATGGCTTCGGGTAGATCCGACCTGGGATCCGCTCCGGGGGAATCCGCGCTTCGAGCGGCTGGTGACGGGGGGATAGGGCGGCGGAGGACCTGGAACGTCGCTTGGGGCCGGGAGCCGAGAGGTTTCCGGCCCTTCCTCTTCTTGCGGATGAGGCCGACTGGTGGCCGCGGCGGATGAGAATTCCGCAGACGCCGGCACGTTTCACTGGTGTCCTGAACCTGTGAGCTGAGCCATGCCGCATGCGCCGGCCAGGACCTCGCCTGAGCCGGCCCATCGTCGGAGCGTCGGCTGGCGGGCCGGCATCCCTCCCGTAAGTTCTCCGGATGCCTTCCCTGCGCGGGGACACTACCCCGCCCACCCTCGAATCCCTGGTCGAACGCTTCGGCGGGATGGTCCGGGCGGTGGGCACGCGCCATGGCCTCGAGGCCGACGACGTGGACGAGCTGGTGCAGGAGGTCCGCATCCGGCTCTGGCATGCGCGGGGCGACACCAGTGAGCGGCTCGAGGGGATCGGATCGTCGTATGTCTACCGCACCGCCGTGGCGGCGGCGATCGACATGATCCGGGCGCGTCGGGCACGGCGCGGCGTCCCGCTCGCCGCGGTGGAGGGCACCGGCGCCGCCGTGCGCTCGGAAGATGCCGCCGACCGCGACCTCGACCGCAGCGAGCTGGCCGTCGCGCTCAAGCGGGCGCTCGCCGGGCTCTCCGACTCGCGGCGCCCCGCGGTCCGCATGTACCTCGCCGGCTATGATCACCGCGAGATCGCCGACCTGCTCGGATGGTCGGAGCCCAAGGCCCGCAACCTCCTCTATCGCGGTCTCGCCGACCTGCGCGAGCAGCTCACCGGGCTCGGCGTCACCGCAGCGGGGTGGCAATGAACGACGACGAGCTGCGCCGCTCCTACCAGGCCGGCATGCGGGACCTGCCGGCGCCGGAGGAGGCGCCGGTGACGGAAGAAGAACTCCTGATGCTCGTCGAGCGCCGGGGGGACGAAGCTACCCGACTCGCCATCCTCGACCGGGTGATGGCCTCCGAGACCACACGGCGCGAGTTCGAGCTCCTCCGCTCCGCGGCATCGGCGGCGAAGGCCGTGCGCCCCGCACCGGCGCGGCCCCGCTGGGTCGTGCCGCTGCTCGCGGCCGCGGCGGTGGCACTCGTCGCCGTCGCGCTTACGCTCACCCGGCGGGAGCATGAGCCGCAATTCCGCGGCCCCACGAACGGGGAAATGGTGGCGCTCGTGGCGCCCTGGGATGGCGCCGAGGCCGACGGCTCGGCGGGGCTCCGGTTCGCCTGGCATCCGGTGCGCGGCACCCGGCTCTATCGGGTCGAGGTGCTCGACACGTCGCGGAACATCGTCTTCGAGGCCGAGGTCGCCGATACCGAGGCGGTGACCGATCGCGCACTGCCGGCAGGCACGTACCTGTGGCGGCTCGAGGCCCGGCTTCGCGACGGGTCGCTGCGTCACTCCCCGATGCGGCGGCTTACCAACCCCGGCGGGGCGCAGTAGGTTGGCGGGTCCCCCACGCCGGCTGATCCCGATGCCTGCCTCGCCTCGCCTCCCGCTCCTCGCCCTCACCGCCGCCTGCGCCGCCGTTCCCGCTGCCGCCCAGCAGCCGGAAATGAACGTGACCGTCACGCCGGTCGCAGCCGGGGTGTGGATGCTCACCGGCCCGGGCGGCAACATCGGGGTCTCGATCGGGCCCGACGGGGTGATCCTGGTGGACGACCAGGTGGCCCCGGTGGTGCCGAAGATCCGGGAAGCGCTGGCCACGCTCGATGCCCGGCCGCCGCGCTTCGTCCTCAACACCCACTGGCACGGCGATCACACCGGCGGCAACGAGGCTTTCGGCCAGGCGGGCGCCATCATCCTGGCGCATGACAACGTGCGGGTCCGGCTCAGCACCGAGCAGTTCATCGCCGATTTCAACCAGCGGATCCCGCCCTCGCCCGCCGGCGCGCTCCCGGTCATCACCTTCACCGAGGCCGTGACCCTGCACCTCAACGGCGGCGAAGTGCACGTCTTCCACGTGGCGCCGGCGCACACCGACGGCGACGCCGTGGTGCACTTCCGCACGGCCAACCTGGTGCACGGCGGCGACGTGCTGTTCACCGGGATGTACCCGTTCATCGACTTGTCGAGCGGGGGGAGTGCCGCGGGGATGATCGCGGCGCTGGGGCGGCTGGCCGAGCTGGGAGATGAGCAGACGAAGTTCATCCCCGGGCACGGGCCGCTCGCCACCAGGGCCGACGTGCGCGCGGCCCGCGACCTGCTCCGCGCCCTGTGCCAGCGGGTACAGGCGCTGGCGAAGTCGGGCCAGTCGGTGGAGGCGATCGTGGCAGCGAAACCGACGAAAGACCACGATGGCCGATTCGCCAACCCGTTCATTACCGGCGACCTCTTCACCAAGGTGCTGGCGACCGACCTCACCCGGCCTGGCTCGGCGGGCTGCGGGGGGTAGCGGGCTGCGGCCCGTTTCCGATCACTGCTTCAGTCCCGGAGGACCCGGATCTCGTCGAGGTAGATCTGCTCGTGCACCCCGGGGCCGTTGTCGTCCTGCTCGAAGTAGAGCGCCACGGTCTGCCCGGCGTACGCCGCCACCGAGACCGAGCGTTCTTCCCAGTTGCGCACCCCCTCGCTGCCGGTGAACTCCTCCCAATCGGCAAGAAGGTGGGTGTCTCCGTTCCCATCCACCAGCTGCACCCGGAGCGCCGCGTTGGCGCCGTCACGGTTGTGTCCCGCGGCCCACCAGGCGAGGGTCGTGGCATCGGCGGGAAGCTCGAGGTCGGCGTGGTGGATCCAGGCGTTCGGCGAACCCGGGTCACCCACGCCGTCGAGCTTCGCGCTGCCCTCGTCGGCATCGCTGGGATCGTCGAGGGCATCGGCATCCGTGACCACGACCGTACCCCACGAACTGGCGCTGGGAGTGGTGCCCTCCGACCATCCCTCGAGGTCCTCCCCGAAGGTCCAGCGGAGGAGGACCGAGTCGTCGCTCGGGCCGCCCGGTCCGTCGTCGTCGCTGCAGGCCAGGGACAGAACTAGCGCCGCGGCGCCGGCGCCGAGCAGGGATCGCCGAAGCATGGTTCCTGCGGGCATGGGACCTTCACTCCTCTCGCATGGCAGGCGTCACCGGGTTCGGCGTGCCGCCTTCACCTGGTGCTGGATTCGGTCACGCCCGGCGAGTTGGCCGCTCGGGGACCGGGGATCAAAGTGGGAGGCGGCCGGGCTGGGCGGATGACGCGTTTGCGGGGGGTGGATCCCGGGCCGTAGCTTGGCCACCCGATGCCAGTCGCCGCCGCGCCCCGCGTACCCCAGGTGCTCGCCGTCCTCGCCGGTGCGGTACTCGCGGCGGCGTCCTCCTCGCCGGCGGCCGCCCAGGGTCCCCCGCTCCGGATCACCCAGTACACCACCGACGACGGCCTGGGACAGAACTTCGTCGAGCGGGTCGTGCAGGATCGAGCCGGGTTTCTCTGGGTGGCCACACGGCGCGGGCTTCAGCGGTTCGATGGCACGACGTTCGTCCCCTACGCCGACCTCGATTCCGCCGCGCCGCGGGAGCTCTCCGGCAGCATCACCCACTTGTGGACCGACCGGCGCGGACGGCTCTGGATCGGGACCGCGGGCGGGCTGTTCCGCACCGATCCGGTGCAGCGACGGGTGGCGAGCCTCCGGATGGGCCGCTCCTGGGTTCCCGACTCGGCAGGCCGGATCTGGTTCTTCCACGACTCCACGCTCATGTGGGTAGGGACGGATGACCCCGGACTCGAGCCGCACACCGTGGGTGAGCGGCGCGCCTATACCGCCGAGGTGGTGCTCGGGACCACGCGGGACGGCGCAGTGTGGGCGTGGCTGGCGGAGCGCGGACGGTCCCTGCTGGTGCGCATCGATCCCGCATCGGGTGGGCGGCGCTCGTTTCCCTACCGGCCCGGCGGTGGCTCCCCCGTGGCGGAAGACCGGCAGGGTCGGGTCTGGGCAGTCAGCGACTCCGCCCTGCTCGTGCTCGACCAGGGCGCCCCCGGATTCCGGCGCGTGCTCGACGTGCCCTCGCTCGGCCCACTCGGCTTCGTGCCCGACGGAACGGGCTTCATCCTGGTCAACGACGCGGGACTGCTTCGACTCGACAGCCTGGGACGGGTGACCGAGCGCTGGACGACACCGGCGGTGTTCGGCGTCGGGACGCTACCGAACACGGTCTTCCGGGACGCCGATGGCGCGTTCTGGGTCGGCACGGTGACTGGTGGCCTCTTTCACCTCGATCCCCGGCCTCCTCCGTTCGAGCTCTGGTCCAGCCGTACCGACCCGAGGCTGCCGGAGTGGGCGGACTTCGTCATTGCCCTCCACGAACGGCGGGACGGATCGGTCTGGGCGGGGACGCTGCGGGGAGGCGCGTACCGGTTCTCGCCCGACCGTGGGGAGGTCGAGCTGTTCCCGGCCGAGCCGCGAAGGCCCGGGAGCCTCCCCTCGCGCGAGGTCTGGGCCATGGAGGAGGATCGCGCCGGCCGGCTCTGGGTGAGCAGCACTGGTGGCTTCTGCCTCCACGCCGCGGCGGGCTTCCGCTGCCAGTCGGTGCTGGCCAGCGCGCCGGACATCACCCGGGACACGGAGGGTTGGCTGTGGCTGGCGCTCGTCGACAGCGGCGTCGCCAGCTTCGACCCGGCGAGCGCGACGCCACGTACGATCCTGAAGGACTCGGCAATGCTCGCCAGTTCCCAGGTGCACGCGGTGTTCGCCGACGTGGAGCCTGGGTTCCTGTGGATCGACGCGCAGGTGCTCTGGCGGCTGCCGATCGCGGGCGGAAAGGCAGGGGGATCGCCCCGCCGGATGCTGGACCGGCGTCGCGTCGGCACCGCCTACCATGACATGCTCCGGGACCGCCAGGGCACACTCTGGGTCGGCACCAGCGAGGGGCTCTTCCGCTGGCGTGGCGGTGTGGACCGCTTCGAGCCGGTCGAGATTCCCGAGCTCGAGTCCACCACCGTCTTCTCCCTCGCCGAGGACCGGAAGGGTCGGATCTGGGCCGGCACCGCGCACGGGCTGGTGCAGTACACGCCTGCGACCGGCCGCGCCCGCCGCTACACCAGTGCCGACGGCTTCATGGGGGGTGAACTGAACCGCCGCTCGGGCCTCCTTCGGCGCAACGGCAGGATGCTCTTCGGCGGCGTCCACGGCATCACCGAATTCGATCCCGAGGCCGTGGTGGGCTCGCGCGACTCCTCGCCGGTGGTCCTCACCCGGTGGCGGAAGGTGACGCGGGACGGGATACGCGAGGTGCCGATCGACGCCCTGGACACGCTCCGGATCGAGCCCGGTGACCGCGCCTTCACCCTGGAATACGTCGCGATCTCATTCGCCACGAGCCTCGCGCGCCGGTACCGCTATCGCCTGGAGGGCCTGGATGACGACTGGCTCGAGACCACGGCTCGGCAGGCGACCTACAGCGCGCCCAGGCCGGGGCACTACCGGTTCGTGGTGCAGACCGCCGCGGGCTCCGAGGGTGAGTGGTCGGCCCAGGACGCCATCGAGTTGCGGGTGGTCCCACCGTGGTGGGCCACGAACTGGTTCCGGGCACTCGCGGTGCTCGTGCTCGGCGCGGTACTCTGGGTCGGCCACCGCTGGCGGCTCCGCCATGTTCTCGCCACGGAGCGCCTCAGGCTCCGGATCTCGCGCGACCTGCACGACGAGATCGGGGCCGGGCTGAGCGGCCTCGCGCTCCTCTCGGACTCGGCCCGGACCACCGGCTCGGTGGGTGAACCCGAGCGGGCTCAGTTGGAGCGGATCGGCAGTTCCGCTCGCGCCATGGCGGCGGACCTCCGGGACATCGTCTGGGCCATCGACCCCGAGGCCGACCGCCTGGACGACGTGGTGACGCGGATGAAGGACGTGGCCGGCACCCTGCTCCGAGACGTGCGGCTGCGGTTCGAGGTGCCCGCGTCGGCGGACCTCCCGGCCCGGATCGGGATGAGCGCCCGGCGGGACCTGCTCCTCGCCTACAAGGAGATGCTGCACAACGTCGCCAAGCACGCGCACGCCACCGAGGTGGAGGTAGCGCTGGTGGTGCGCGCGGGGGCGCTGGAGCTCACCGTATCTGATAACGGCACCGGACCGGGGGCCAGCGAGTCGCGCAATGGCACCGGGCTCAGGAGCCTGTCGGAGCGCGCTCGCCGGCTGGGCGGTCAGTTCGAGCTCCTGGGCCGGCCGGGAGGGGGGACCACTGCCCGCCTGAGGCTGCCGACGTGAACGCGTCGGGTGCGGAGCCCGGAACCCTTCCTACCTTCGGCCCACGATGACCGATCCGCGCCACCCGGACCTGCGAGCCGCCATCTGGCTGGTGGAGGACAACGCCTTCTACCGCGAGAGCCTGGCCGGGTTGCTCGACCGGAGCGAGCGGTACCGCTGCGGCCGCACCTTCGGCGACGGCGAGGCCGCACTCGAGGCGCTCGAACTTGGCCGCGAGCTGCCCCGCCTCATCCTGATGGATCTGGCCCTGCCGGGGATGTCGGGCATCGACTGCATCCGCGCTGCCCGGCTGGTGAGCCCGGCGGTGCCCGTGGTGATGCTCACCGTGCACCAGAGCAACGAGCGGATCTTCGAGGCCGTCTGCGCCGGCGCCTCGGGCTACCTGCTCAAGTCGGCGTCGCGGGAGGAGATCCTGCAAGGCATCGACGCGGTGCTGGCCGGGGGTGGGGCGATGGACGCGCAGATCGCACGGCGGGTGCTGGAGATGTTCGCGCGGATGGGCACGCCGCACGCGGACTACGGCCTGTCCGAGCGGGAGCAGCAGATCCTGCGGTGCCTGGTGGACGGCCTCACCAAGAATGCCATCGCCGACCAGCTCGACCTGAGCCCGCACACCATCGACGGGCACGTGCGCAACATCTACATGAAGCTGCACGTGAACAACCGGAGCGGCGCCGTGGCCAAGGCGCTCCGGGAGAACCTGCTCTAGCCCTTCCTCCGCACGTACGGCTTGATTCGGCGCCAGAGCGGCCGCGCCACCCTCTTGCCTTCCCGCACCAGCGCCGACGCCATGCGTCGGTGCAATGGTTCCGGCACCTCGATCGGCACCCCGCCCGGTGCGTGAAACTCGAACACGAGGTAGCGCGCCGGCCCCGTCCCCACGTTCCGCATCCCGTGCAGCTCGCCCGCGCCGTAGTAGATGACGCTCAGCGGCTCGACCCGCTGCCCCAGCGTCTCCACCGTGCCTTCCAGCGTGACGATCGCGACATCGTAGGCGTCCCGGTGCGGCTCGTAGCCACCGCCCGGCGCCAGCACGGAGAGGTGGGCGTGCAGCTTGCCCAGGCAGCCGGTCGGACCCTCGAACACGCGGCTGTTCCAGAATGCCTTCGCGCCTTCGGGTGGCGCGAGGCTGCCGAATCCGTGGATGCCGGTGGCGAGCGGCTGCTCAGCTCCGTTGAGCGGCGCCTTCCACTTGAACATCAGGTACCCGACCGGCGAAGTCCCGGGATTCCGGATCGTGTGATACTGCCAGGCGGGGTAATAGACCAGCGAGCCCGGCCGGATCCGTTTGACGCGAGGCGATGGATCGGTGGGACCGGACGGGATCGTCAGCTCCACCTCCCCGTGCAGCGCGATGAGGATCTCCTCCTCCACGTGCGCGTGCGGCGGGTGGGGCCTGTGACCCGCCACCAGCACCGATGCGTGGCACGACATGTCCGCGCAGGTACGCGTCGGCCCGCGGAACGCCGGGAAGGCATGCCACGGCTTGGTGGGCTCGCCGTCGCCAAGGGGCAGGTCGAAAGTGTGGATCGCGGTCTCGACCATGGGTGCACCGTCGGATGCGTGCGAAGGTGGGGGTGGAGGCACCAGGCGGTTCGGCGTGCCACGGTCGGTGCCGCGCACGAGGATGACCGGGGGCCTGGGCTCGGTCCGGAGCCGGAAGGGCCAGTCCAGCTGGCTCCAGTCGGGAATGCGCACCGGCCGGTCGGCGGCGGCGAACTGGAAAATCAGCGCCAGCCGCGCGCCGGAGTGATTCCGGTTGTCGGTCCCGTGCCAGAGGCGGCCATCGAAGAACAGTACCTCACCGTTCGTCATGTCGGGGATGAGCAGCGAGGCACCCGGATCTTCCGCCCGCGCGAGCTTGAGCAGTGCCTCGGGCGTGGCGTTGTCGCGCGCCATGCCGGTGGCGGCGCGGGCCTCCTGCACCGACCTGCCGAGCCGGTGAGAACCGGTGATGACCTGCAGGGACGAGTCGCGCGTCGTGTTCTCGATGCCGACCCACGCCGACACGAACCCACCCTCCGGCGCGCATGACTCGATGTCGGTGTGCCAGGGATGCACCTGTCCCGGCTTGCGCAGCACCGGGCTCACGCCCCAGAGCACCACGTCGTCGCCGAGGATGGCTGCGACCCGGTCGAGAATGGCGGGACGGGTCGCGAGGTCGTAGAGGAAGCGCTCGTGCACCGCCCGGCTCTTCGACCAGGCCGCGGGCGGCGGCGTGTCCCTGCGCCCGAGGTACCGGGCGATCTGGCGGCACTCGGCGGGGGTGAACACCGGGATCGGACCCAGGTACCCGTCCCGCACGAAATCGGGCGAGGTCATCGAGATTCCCGCGTTGCAGGGGGGCCGGCGCTGCCGCCGGGGAGGGCGCCAATGCGCAAGCTACGGGCCGGCACGCGGGCGGGCTATATCCTTGTGTCTTGCGCGGGAAGCCCGGTTTCCCAAACCTTCTGCGGACCCCTGTCCACAACCCTGTCCCGCCGTCGCGACACCGGAGCCCGATGCCGAGCCCCTCGCCCTCCGCCCACCGCTGATGCCGCCCTACCTCTATACCCTGATCGCGATCCTGATCGGGGTCTTCCTGGTCGCCACCTGGAACTCCCTCATCCGGCTGCGGCAACTCGCGCGGAACGGCTGGGCCGACATCGACGTGCAGCTCAAGCGCCGGCACGACCTGGTGCCGAACCTGGTGGCGGCGGTGCAGGGCCACGCCGGGTACGAGCGGGGCACCCTCGAAGCGGTGGTCGAGGCCCGCAACCAGGCGCAGCGCGCCCAGGGCCCCGCGGCGGCGGGTACAGCCGAGGCGGCGCTGGCCGGGCAGGTGGGGCGCCTGCTCGCGATCGGGGAGGCGTACCCCGACCTCAAGGCCGGCTCGAGTTATCTCGAGCTGCAGCGCTCGCTGGTGGACATCGAGGACCACATCCAGAATGCGCGCCGCTACTACAACGCGGTGGTCCGCGACCTCAACACGCGGATGGAGCAATTCCCCACCAACCTGGTGGCGCGCACGATGGGGTTCGAGCGGGCGGAATTCTTCGGTCTCGAGGACCGGGCGGAGGCGGCGGTGCCGCGGGTCGGGGCATGAAGAGAGGACGGGCAGAGACGGGCGGGACGGGCGGGGCGGGCGGGTGGATAAACTGGCGCCTGGCCCTCGGCCTGGTGGCATGCCTCGTTGCGCTGGCCGCGCCCGCCACCGCCCAGCGCGCGATCGAGATCCCGAACTTCGATGCGCGCATCGTGGTGTCGAAGGACGGCAGCATCGAGGTCACCGAGACCATCACGGCGAACTTCGTCGGGTCATGGAACGGCATCTACCGGAAGGTGCCGGTCATCTACCGCACGCCGCAGGGCTTCAACTGGACCATCCGGCTCACCCTGCTCCACACCTCCGACGACCAGGGCAATCCCCTCCGCACCGAGACCCTCCGCGAAGGGCACTTCGTCAACTACAAGTTGTGGGTGCCGGGCGCGCAGGATGCGGAGAAGACGGTGGTCCTGCGCTACCGGGCGGAGAACGCCCTGCGGTTCTTCGAGCACCACGACGAGCTCTACTGGAACGTCACCGGCGACGAGTGGGACGTGGCGCTGGGCATGGTTTCCTCGGAGATCGTCCTGCCCGACGGCGCCACCGGGCTCCGCGCAACCGCGTTCAATGGCCCCTACGGCGCCACCCAGCGCGAAGCGGAAGTGGCGATGTCCGGCACCACAGTGAGCGTGCGGATGCCGCGGCCGCTCGAGTTCCGCGAGGGTGTCACCGCGGTGGTGGGGTGGGACAAGGGGCTCGTGGCCGAGCCGACGGCGGCCGATCGCGCAAGCGGGGTCCTGGCCGCGAACTGGCCGATCGCCCTGCCGTTCCTGGTGCTGGCCGGGATGCTCATGATCTGGTGGCGCCGGGGCCGCGACCCCCGCCGGCTTCCCGTGGTGGTGCAGTACGAGCCACCCGAGGGCCTAACCCCTGCGGAGGCCGGCACGCTCACCGACGAGAAGGTGGACATGCGCGACATCACCGCCACCCTGATCGACCTGGCGGTGCGCGGGTACGTCCGCATCGAGGAGCGGGAGGAGCCGGCGGTCTTCGGCCTCCTCTCGAACGAGGAGTTCGTCTTCCACCGGCTCAAGTCCGAGGCGGAGTGGGCCACCCTCGCGCGGCACGAGGGGCGGGTGCTGGAGGGAATCTTCAAGGACTCGGCGGATGAGGTGAAGCTCTCCGACCTCAAGAACGAGTTCTACAAGGAGCTCGACGGAATTCGCGACGCGGTGATGGACCGGCTGATGGGACGGAAGCTCTTCCGGACCAGGCCGGACTCGACCAAGACCGGCTGGACCGTGGCAGGCCTCGGGCTCTTCTTCGTCTTCCCGTTCCTGGGGGTGATCCTCTCCTCCAGGCTCATGATGACGCCTGCGCCCTTCTTCGCCGCGGGTATCGCGAGCGGACTCATCGTGATCGTCTTCGGGCGATACATGCCGGCGCGCACCGTGAGTGGTGCGCGCGCCGTGGAGAAGGCGCTCGGCTTCGGGGAATTCCTGCAGCGAGTGGACGGGAAGCGGTTCGAGGCCATTGAGAAGACGCCGGAGATGTTCGAGCGTTTCCTCCCCTATGCCATGGCGTTCGGCGTGGAGCAGAAGTGGGCGAAGGGATTCCGGGACATCTATACCACGCCGCCCAACTGGTATGCCGGCCGGAACTTCACCTCGTTCAATGCGGGGAGCTTCTCCCGGAGCCTGTCATCCATGTCGACCCGCGCGGCAAGCACCATGAGCTCCTCGCCACGCAGCTCGAGCGGCTCCGGGTTCAGCGGCGGGTCATCGGGTGGCGGAGGCGGAGGTGGCGGAGGCGGAGGGTTCTAGGGAGCCGCGTGCAGCTCCGCCACGACCCGGTCCAGGCGGTACACGTGGCGGAGCGCCGCCTCGATTGCACGGGTGTCCACCATGACGTTCCGACCCTGCTCGGGCAGGTACAGGTAGTCCCGCACCAGCGCGTTGATGTTGCGGTCGAAGTTGAGTCCCACCAGCCGCAGCTCCTTCGTCACCGCTGGCGAGCCGCTGTTCCCACCGTAAGTGTCGGCGGTGCTCACGAAGTTGAGCGGGGTGCCGAGGTCGAGCCCAGCGGGCGGCGTGCGCCAGCGGAGCGGGAGGTCCCATTCGCTCCCGGGACCGAACGCGCGGAACCGGTCGTACATCCCGAAGAAGGTGGTGTATGGCGGCGCCTGGGTCCCGTTGTAGTCGTAGCCCCGCACCACGCCGTCGGCGATCCGGGGTGAGGAGCTCCCGTCGGGAGGGATGCGGGCGCCGAAGATGGCGTACCGTGCCCGCCCGATGTCGGCGGCGAGCTCGGTCTCGCGC
>JBOHSQ010000283.1:0-3593 GCA_050733295.1 Gemmatimonadales bacterium | reverse complement strand
GTCCTAGGCAGGCGGGCGGGCAGGCGGGCGGACGTGCGGACGGGCGGTCAGGTTGACCGCCCGTCGTGTTTTCGCATCGACCGGTAGAGACCCCAGTAGAGCCGGTTGACCTGATCGCGCCTCGACTCGAGGTCGCATCAGTCCTGCGCACCGATGTGGCCCAGGTCCCGGGCGAGGCGGAGCGCGTACTCAAGGTCCGCCAGGGATCCATTCGCGTTGTCGAGGAAGCGCGCGAAATCCCCTGGACCCCGCCCGGCTGCACCTTCGACCAGGTTCAACTGGGCGGAAACCGCCGCCCTTCGGGCCTGCGTAACCAGCCCAAACCGCTCCTCCATCGGCCATCCGCTGGTTGCGCGGTAGACGGCCAGCACGAGGTCGTGCCCCAATTGCCAGGCCCGGAAGCGCTCATGTGGCTTGGACACGGGGGAACCATCCGCGAGTCCCGTGAACCAAGCTTCACATGCCGCCGAGCGGCCTCGTCAGGTGGCCCCCTGCAACTCCTCCAGCCGTGCCATCGCCCGGCGGAGGTGGGGGATGACGATGCTGCCGCCGACCACGAGCCCGACGCCGAAGACCTCGAGGAACTCCTCGTCGGTAACGCCCTCTTCCCTGCACCGAATGACGTGGTAGGTGATGCAGTCGTCGCAACGGAGGACCATCGAGGCGACGAGGCCCAGCATCTCCTTCGTCTTCGTGCCGAGCGCGCCGGGCTCATAGGCGCGGCCGTCGAGGGCGAAGAAGCGGTTGATGGTAAGGTTGCCGGCCTCGAGGATGGCGGCGTTCATCCGCTCGCGGAAGGCGCGGAACTCGGCGAGTGGGCCGGGGCTCGGGTCGGACATGGTGCGGGGCTCCTGGTGAGGGCGGGGAGAAGAATAGGCGCCTGCCAGCCCGCCCGCCTGTCCGCCTGCCCGCCTATATTTGCCCCCCATGCACGCCGCCCGGATCCGCAATTTCTGCATCGTCGCCCACATCGACCACGGGAAGTCCACACTCGCCGACCGGCTGATCGAGGCCACGGCGGCGGTGGAGAAGCGGCTGATGCGGAAACAGCTTCTCGACACGATGGACCTGGAGCGCGAGCGGGGGATCACCATCAAGCTCAACGCGGTCCGGATGAGCTACCTGGCGCGGGACGGGCAGGCCTACGAGCTCAACCTGATCGACACCCCGGGCCATGTGGACTTCACCTACGAGGTGTCGCGCTCGCTCGCGGCGTGCGAGGGCGCGATCCTGGTGGTGGACGCGTCGCAGGGAGTGCAGGCGCAGACGCTCTCCAACCTGTTCCTCGCGCTCGACGCGGGGCTCGAAGTCATCCCGGTCCTCAACAAGATCGACCTCCCGGGCGCCGAGCCGGAGCGGCGGGCGCAGGAGATCATCGACCTCATCGGTGCCACGCGGGAGGAGATCCTGACCGTCTCCGCCAAGGAGGGGACGGGCATCCCGGAGCTGCTCGAGGGGATCGTGGCCCGGGTGCCACCGCCCCGGGGGAAGCGGGAGGCGCCGCTCCGGGCGCTCATCTTCGACGCCTACTTCGACCGCTACCGCGGCGCGATCCCCAGCATCCGGGTGGTGGACGGGGCGATCCGGAAGGGGACGCGCATCGCATTCGGGTCGCACCCCGACGACGTGCACGAGGTGGACGAGGTGGGCTACCTGCGGCTGGGCCAGGTGCCGAGCGACGTGCTCGAGGCGGGCGAGGTGGGCTACCTCAGCGCGGCGCTCCGCGACGTGCGCGACGCGCCGGTGGGCGACACGATCCTCGACGCCGACGCCCGCGCGCCGCAACTGCTCGCCGGGTACCGGCCGGCCAAGCCGATGGTGTTCGCCGGGGTGTACCCCACCGACGCCGACCGCTACGAGGACCTGCGCGACGCGCTGGCCAAGCTTCGGCTCAACGACGCCTCGCTGCACTACGAGCCCGAGACCTCCACCGCGCTCGGCTTCGGCTTCCGCTGCGGGTTCCTGGGACTGCTGCACATGGAGATCGTGCAGGAGCGGCTGGAGCGGGAGTTCAACCTCGACCTGATCAGCACGGTCCCCACCGTGGAATACATCGTGACCCTGACCGACGGGGCGACGGTGCTGGTGGAGAACCCGAGCGCGCTCCCCGACCCGGCGCGGATCTCGGTGATCGAGGAGCCGTTCGTGAAAGCGCGGATCATGGCGCCGGCCGAGTACATCGGCGGGATCATGAAGCTGGGCCAGGACCGGCGCGGCGTGTACCACGGGATGCACTACCTCGACACCGCGCGGGTGGAGTTCACCTGGGAGTTCCCGCTGGCGGAGATCGTGCTCGACTTCTACGACCGGCTCAAGAGCCTGTCGCGCGGCTACGCGTCGCTCGACTACGAGCCGGCGGAGAACAAGCCGTCGGACCTGGTGAAGCTCGACCTGCTGATCAACGGCGACCCGGTTGACGCGTTCAGCGTGATCATCCACCGGGACAAGGCGTACGAGTGGGGCCGCAAGGTGGCGGAGAAGCTCAAGGAGCTGATTCCGCGGCAGCTGTTCACGGTGGCGCTGCAGGCGGCGATCGGGAACAAGGTGATTGCCCGGGAGACGATCGCGCCGCTCCGCAAGGACGTGCTGGCCAAGTGCTACGGCGGCGACGTGACGCGGAAGCGGAAGCTCCTGGAGAAGCAGAAGGAAGGCAAGAAGCGGATGAAGCAGATCGGGACCGTGGAGATTCCGCAGGAGGCATTCCTGGCCGTGCTGCAGGTCGACTAGGTCACGGTTGGTGACGCGACCGTTGACCCCCGCTCCCACCCTCGTCATCCAGACCGCCTTCCTCGGCGACGTGGTGCTGACCACGCCGCTGCTCACGATCCTGGCCGAGCGGCACGGGCCGGTGGACGTGGTGACCACGCCGGCGGCCGCGCCGCTGCTCGAGACCCATCCCGCGGTGCGGCGGGTGTGGCCGCACGACAAGCGGGGCGCGGGGCACGGGGTGGCCGGCGCGCGGGCGTTTGCCAAGTTGCTCGCGACGCAGGGTTACGCGCGGGCCTATCTGGCCCACCGCTCTTGGCGGAGTGCCGCGATCGCCCAGTGGGCCGGGATCCCGGTGCGCATCGGGTTCGCCGACAGCCCGGCACGGCTCAGCTACACGAAGCGGGTGAAGCGGAGGCTGCAGGGGCATGAGGTGGACCGTCTCCTCGCCCTCGCGGGCGAGGAGACGGGCAAGCGGGCAGGCGGGCAGGCGGGCGGATGGAGCGGTGAGTTGCCGCCGGTGTCGCTGGGGCTCACCGACGAGGATCACGCGCTCGCGGAGCGGTGGCTGCTGGAGGTGAAGGTGCGGCGGGGGTTCGTGGCGCTGGCGCCGGGATCCATCTGGGGGACGAAGCGGTGGCCGGGATTCGGGGAGCTGGCGGCGCGCCTCGGCTCCGTCGTGGTGGTCGGCGGACCGGACGACCGGCCCCTGGGCGACGCCGTCGCCGCGGCGGGGGGAGCTGGATCAGCCAACGCGGCGGGAGCGCTGCCGCTCCGGGCGTCGGCGGCCCTGATCGCGCGCGCATCGGCGCTCGTCACCAACGATTCCGCGCCGCTCCACCTCGCCACCGCGGTGGGGACGCCGATCGTCGCGGTGTTCGGACCGA
>JBOHSQ010000282.1:0-8492 GCA_050733295.1 Gemmatimonadales bacterium | reverse complement strand
GCTCTGCGCGGCGCCGGGTCGCCACCAGGATCCCCGCGGCCAGCAGGGCGGCAGCCGCGGCCAGCGGCCACCGCGCCGGCTGCGGCCGGCGGAGCGGGACCATCAGGAACGGGTCGCCCGTGAGCCGGAACGCCGCCCATTCGCGCGAGGGCCTCCCCTGGTCACGGATGGCCAGCTTGGTCCGGTGCAGGGCCTCGCCCACCGGCAGTCCCGACGCCAGCTCCCGGTAGAATCGCTCCGCCACCTCCACCATTTCTGCGTCCGGCGCATCCCACCCGGTCGCGAGCACCGAACGCGCACCGGCCGAAAGCAGCGGTGCGGTGAGGCCCAGCACGCCCTCGCCGCGCACGGTCATGCCCCGCGCGGTGCGGCAGCCGCTCAAGACGACCAGGTCCGCCGCCAGCGGGAGCGCGGCCAGCTCCGCCGGGGTGAGGTAGCCGTCCTCGCCGTCACCCGGGGACAGCGCGATGGCCGTGCGGCTCGACCATTCCTCGCCCACCAGCGCGTGCGACGCGACGTGGATGACGCTGAAGCGATCCAGCAGTTCGCGCTTGAGCCGCGCCTCCGTGGCCTCCCGCCCGATCAGCACCACCGCGGTGGTGCCGTACCGCCCCACGAGCCGTGCTTCGCGCGCCGATCCTGGCAGGCGACCGAGCGTGTCCCCGCCGCGGTAGAGCGCCTCGGCGATGGCGCCATCGGATCCCGTGGGCAGGTAGGGATCGCCGATCGCGAGCAGCCCGCCGCCGCCCCCCTTCGGGGCCTGCTCCCAGAGCGCGAGCAGCAGCGTCGCCGAGGGGGCGTGCACCACGGCGAAGCGCTCCACCACGGCGGCTCCCGACGGGAGTCGCAGCAGGTCGAATGGCACCCGGTGCAGCCCCTGGTCGTCCACGATGACCAGGGTGCGGACATCGGCGGGGAGATTCTCCAGGCCGGGCGGCAGGATGCTCCGGCCGGCCTCGCGCATCACCGCGTCGGCGCCCCCGAATTCGGCGTCCTCCGTCACCTGGGCCAGGAGGGCCGCGACCCTGGAGATGGGCGGAAGTGCGGAGGCCGACATCCCGCCGGCCGAGACCAGGACTGCAGTGGTCGGTTGGTCTCCTTCCCCCGTCACGAACGCCAGCAACGCTGCGTTTCGCTTGCCGAGTTCCCGGCGCACTTCCTCCAATGTGCGTGCCGCACGGCGGGCATCGGGTGAGCCGCCCGCTGAGAGGATCCGGTCGGTCAGCTCGCGGGCCCGGCGGCGCTCCGCCAGGAGCCACGCCCGCTCCAGTTGTCTGCCGGTGGCGAGCTGGTGGAACAGGCGCGCGAACCCGAGGTCACCCTCGTCGTTTCCCTTCTTGGTCTGGAACGCGAGGAGCCGGAGCTGCGGCTCCGTGCGCGAGGCGCGCAGGGCCTCGAGCTCGTCGGTGGCCGCCTCGAGCTCGCCGGCTGCGCGGCCGAACTCGCCCCGCCCCGCGTGCACCTCGGCCAGCCGAGCCCGGGCGGAGAAGCGGTCGAGCGGACTGATCTCGCCGCCGGGCGCGAGGTGGCGCCGGAACCGGCGCTCGGCTTCCGCGAAGTCGCCGGCGGCCAGGGCCGCCCGGCCGATGTCGTATTCCAGCCCGCGCGCCACCGTGGTGAGGCCGCTCGCCGCGAAGCTCTGCTGCAGGAACTCGAAAGTCGCTCTCGCCCGCAGCGGGTTTCCCGCCCGCAGGTCGAGCGCCGCCAGCCCGAGCTCGGCCCACGCCCCGAAGACGTGCATGCCGGTCCGGGCGGCGTAGGCCCGGCCGCGCTCGTAGCCCTGTCTCGCCTCGGAAAGCCGGCCCAGCTCGGTGAGCACGCCGACGCGCGCCATCTCGGCTGCGATGACCCCGAAGTCGTCGCCGTACGCTTCCAGGTCTGCGATGGCGGCGCCGAGCTCCCGCTCGGCCAACGGGAGGTCGCCCAGGTGCCACGCCAGGTGGCCGAGGTGCCGCCGCGCCCAGGCCCGCTGCACCGGGAGACCGGCCGAGTCCGCGACGGCCGCGGCCACGCGCAGCCGCGCGGAAGCCTCCGAATGGTCGTAGGCGAGGAGCGCCTGGAATCCCCGGAAGTTGCCGATGAACGCTCGCCCCTCCGGATCGTCGAAGGCGCGGCTCGTCGCTTCGGCGGAGTCGAGTAGCGGGATCCACGCCGCGGGCGCGGCGGAGTTAGCCAGGAGGTGCGCCGCGGCGATCTGGCAGAGCGCATCGCGCCCGCGGAGGCCGGACATGAGGGCGGCCCGCCGGCCGATCGCCACGTCAGCGGCGCTCTCCTCCGCCAGCCCGGCGTAGGGGGTGTAGAACGAGCGTTCGCAGTGCCAGCGGGAAACCAGGCGTGCGTCCGCTACCGGAGGTGGCGCCGAGTCGAGGACCGCCAGCGCCGCGCCGGGCCCGTTCCGGCGGAACGCCATCGCCGCGAGCCCGATCGCCGCTTCCGTCGCCAGTGCCCGGTCGTGGGCGAGTCGGGCGCGGTCAGCGGCCGCCCTGAAGAGCGAGTCGGCCCTGATGTAGGAGCCATGCTCCCGCTCGAGGTACGCCAGCCCCGTAAGGGCAGCGCTCGCCCAAGCGTCCGCCCCCCGGCCGGCCAGGAGCCCGAGGTCGGCGCGTGCCTCCTTGATCCTGCCCCGGAGGCGCTCCAGGGTGCCCAGGGCGAGCCGGGCGGCCGGGTCCTCCGGCCGGGTTCGGAGGATGGCTCGGAGGGAGTCGGCGGCGTGTGAGGGACCGGGCGCCTCGGCCCGGCTCTCCGCCCACGTGAGCGTCGCGGCCGGGTGGCCGGCCAGGGCCGCCCCGGGGAACTGTGCCTGCAGGATGAGGAGCAGCGACAGGAGCAAGCGGCCCTCAGCGGCGCGCGGCGGGGAGGCGCCACGAACGTCCGCCCCGTGCCTGTGGCTGTCAAGCCGGACCGTTGAATCCCCCCTGAACCATTCCCATATTTCGGTCATGCGCGTCACGACCTGGACCGAGTACAGCCTGATCATCTCGCTCCACCTCGCCCGGCGGCTCCGCGCCGACGGGGGCCGGGTCCCCGCGAGGGAGCTGGCCGAGTTCGAGCGGCTGCCCCCCGACTACGTCGAGCAGATCCTCCTTCGGCTGCGCCGGGCCGGCCTGGTGGCCAGCGTGCGGGGCGCGAAGGGGGGCTATCGCCTCGCGCGCGACCCCTCCGGGATCTCGGTGCGCGACGTCATGGCCGCCTCGGAACACCAGACCTTCGAGATGAACTGCGAGCACCACCAGGTCGATGCCGACCGCTGCAGCCCCTCGAACGCCTGCAGCATCCGGCCGGTGTGGTTCGCCCTGCAGCGCCGGGTCGATGTATTCCTCGATGGCATCACCCTCGCCGACCTCCTGCATGAGGAGCCCCAGGTGCAGGAACTGGTGACGATCGGATCGGCCGCGTCCTGAGCGGCCCGAGGGAGATGCTGGCTGGAGCCCGCGCCGGTCTCCGGCCGGGCTCCGTGCTCCGGTCGCACGCCGCGCCGCGCCAACCTTCCCGATGAGCACTTCGTCCGACACCGCACTCTCGCACGCGGAGCTCGTCCGCTACTCCCGGCACCTGCTGCTCGATCAGGTCGGCGTGGCCGGGCAGCAGCGCCTGCGGGAGGCACGGGTGCTCGTCGTGGGTGCCGGCGGGCTGGGTTCGCCGGCCGCGCTGTACCTCGCGGCCGCCGGGGTCGGCACACTCGGGATCGCCGACGGCGACGCGCTCGAGCTCTCCAACCTCCAGCGCCAGGTGCTGCACGACACCGCCGCGGTCGGCCGGCCGAAGGTGGATTCGGCCGCGGAGCGGCTCGCCGCGCTCAACCCGCACGTCGCCATCGAGCGCATCGCGGACCGGCTGGATTCCACCAACGCCCTCGAGTTGGTCCGGAAATACGACGCGATCGTGGACGGCAGCGACAACTTCCCGACGCGCTACCTGGTCAACGACGCCTGCGTGCTCACCGGCAGGCCGAACGCGTACGGCGCCATCCTGCGCTTCGACGGCCAGGCATCGCTGTTCGTACCGGGCGAGGGGCCGTGCTATCGCTGCCTCTTCGCCGAGCCACCACCGCCGGGGCTCGTGCCGTCGTGCGCGGAGGCGGGCGTGGTGGGCGCCCTGCCGGGGATCATCGGCAGCATCCAGGCCATGGAGGTCATCAAGCGCATCCTCGGTGTCGGCGAATCGCTCGTCGGCCGCCTGCTCCTCATCGATGCGCTGCGCATGCGCACCCGCGAGATCGCCATCCGGCGCGACCCGCGGTGCCCGGCTTGCGGCGATGCGCCGACGGTGCGCGAGCTGATCGACTACGAGGCCTTCTGCGGCACGGGCTCGTCGGTGGGGGGCGGGGTGGCGGAGTCGGTGGTGCTGCCGCGCGCGCTCGCGCGGGAGAGGATGTCGGGTGCCGCGCCGGTGCTGCTCGACGTGCGCGAGGTTTGGGAATGGGACCTGGTGCACGTCGCGGGGGCAGTGCACGTCCCCCTCGGTGAGCTGCCCGGCCGCCTGCGCGAGCTCGACCCGCGGGTCCCGCTGGTCACCATTTGCCACCACGGCGCCCGCTCGGCCCGGGCGCAGGAGCTGCTCCGCGCGGCCGGCTGGAGCCACGTGCGCAACCTCGCCGGCGGCATCGATGCGTGGGCGGCGGAGATGGAGCCGGGGATGGCGAGGTACTGAGGATCGAAAGGTGGGAGGGCGGCATGGCGGGAGGAAAAACGAGGGCGGCGATCTCGTGTGAGCCGCCGCCCTCTGATTGCTTCCCGGCTTGCCGCCGTACCGTCATGCCGAAGGTGGGACTCGAACCCACACGGGCTTGCGCCCACTGCGCCCTGAACGCAGCGCGTCTACCAATTCCACCACTTCGGCGGAGGCCCAAACCTAGTCCTGGCCCACGGGAGCGTCAAGCAGCGCGTTGACCCCTCCGAAGCGCCCGTCTATCTTGGAGTTACGAGCCCATCGTGAGCACGCGACCCGCCCCGTCCGGCGCCGGCGACGGCCATCAGTCCATCGCCCGCAATCCCCGGGCTTCGCACGATTACCACATCCTCGACAGCTGGGAAGCGGGCCTCGTCCTCACCGGCACCGAGGTCAAGGCGCTGCGCAATGGGAAGGCCTCCATCAAGGAGGCCTACGCGCGCCTCCGGAACGGCGAGGTCTGGCTGGAAGGAATGAACGTCACGCCATATGAGCAGGGAAACCGCTACAACCACGACCCGGTCCGCCCGCGCAAGGTCCTCATGCACCGGCGCGAGATCGAACGCCTCATCGGCGCCGTCGAGCAGAAGGGACTGACGCTGGTGCCCCTCGAGCTCTACTTCGCCCGCGGGCGCGCCAAGGTGCGCCTCGCGCTCGGCCGCGGAAAGAAGGCGCACGACCGGCGCGAGGATGTGAAGCGGCGCGACGCGGAGCGCGAGATCGCGCGCGCCCGGGCCTGGAAGGGACGCACGTGAAGCCCCCGCTGGCGCTCCTCCTTGGCTTGGCCGGTCTGGGTGGCCCGGTGGACGGCCCGCAGGCGGCCCCGACCGTGGTGCTCAGCACCCCGCGGGGTGACTGGCGAATCGAGGTGCGTGAACTGGCCGGTGGCGACGCCGCGCTGCCCGCCCGCGAGGTGGCGGCGGCCCTCGGGGCCGATCTCGACGCGACCGACCCGGCCTTCGCCGACCTCCGGGTGGGTGGCACCATGTTCCGCTTCCTCGTCGGTACGCCCTTCGTGCTGGCCGGGGATCGGATGGAGGCCCTGGGCAACGGCACGGTGCGTGTCGGCGACACGCTCTTCCTTCCGCTCCCGCTGCTCACCCACCTGCTCCCTGGCGCGTTCCCTACGCGCTATCGCTGGGAGCCGGCGGCACTCCGGCTGGTCGAGGCCGGTCCCGCACCGGTGGCCGCTGCACCGACGCCGGCGCCGGCCAGCCGTCTGCGCCGCCGCCACGTTGTCGTGGTGGATCCGGGCCACGGCGGCGAGGATCCCGGCAATCCGTGCCGCCACTGCCCCGCCGGGGTCACCGAGAAGGACATCGCGCTCCGCGTCGGCCTGCAGCTGCGCGACGAGCTGGAGCGGCGCGGCGTTCAGGTCCGGCTCACCCGTGCCACCGATATCCGCCCCTCGCTTCGCGCCCGCGCCGCGACTTGCTCGGCCGAGTGCGGCCTCTTCGTGAGCCTGCACGTCGACGCCCTCGCCCCACGGGGCCGTCGCCGCAACGCCGCGCTCCGCGGGTTCTCCGCCTTCATCATCGGGGAGGAGAACACCGAGGACGCGCGCCGCGTGGCCCGGATGGAAAACGAGGCGCTCCGCTACGACTCCCTGGACGCCGGCAGCGGGAACAGCGCTCTCGACTTCATCCTGCGCGACCTGCAGATGAACGAGTACCTCCGGGAGTCGGCCCGCGCGGCCACCCTGCTGCACGGCGAGGTGGAGTCGATCCACCCCGGCGACAACCGCGGCGTGCGCAAGTTCACCAACATCGCCGTCCTCAACCTCGCGCGTCGGCCTGCGATACTGGTCGAGATGGGCTTTGGTGACCACCCCGGGGACGCGAGGTTCCTCGCCGACCCGAAGTCCCAGCGGCAGCTCGCCGCCGCCATCGCCCGGGCGATCGAGACCTACCTCATCGAGTTTGAGGTGCGGAGCGGCGTCGCCTCGATGGAGCGAACCCCTTGAGGCGTGCCGCGCTCTTCCTCGTCGCCTGCCTGCCCCTGGCCGGCTGCGTCTACTTCAACGGCGTCTACAACGCGCGCCGGCTTACCCGCCAGGCCGAGCAGGCGGAGAAGGACGGCCGTCAGTTTGAGGCGCAGAGCCTCTACGGGCAGGTCGCGGCCAAGGCCGAATCGGTCCTGGTCCGCCATCCGCGTAGCCGGTACGTTGATGACGCGCGGTATCTCCGCGGCAACGCGCTGGCGCGCACGAGGAATTGCGCCGGGGCACGACCCGACCTCGAGGCGGTCACGCTCGGCTCCGGTGATGCCTCGCTGGTCGAGAAGTCGCTGTCCGTCCTGGCCGATTGCTATCTGGAGCTGGGCGAATGGGCGCACGCCTCGGAGGTGCTCACCCGGCTCCGGTCCTCCGCCAATCCCGGGGTGCGCCGCGCCGCGTCCACGCGATTGGTGCGGTCGCTCCGGGCCCAGGAGCGCTACGCCGAGGCCCTCGCAGTCATCGAGGAGTCGCCAGATGTGGGCGGGATGGAGGTGGACCGGGCCATCGTCCTGGCCGCGATCGGCCAGGACTCGATGGCGAGCCGGCTGGCCGACTCGCTCCTCGCCGCCCCGGGGGCGCGCGCGGTGCCTTGGGACACGCTGGTGGCTGCGCTCGCGCAAACCGATCCGGTCGGGGCGAGCGCACTGGTGGATCGGGTGACCGTGTCTGACTCCGTGCCCGTCGCGACCAGGAGCGCCCTCCTGGTCGCCGACGCCCGACGCTGGGCCACCGCGGATTCGGCGCGCGCCCTGGCGCGGTTGGGCCAGGCAATCGCGCTGGAAGGCGAGGGCGCCGGCCCCGCTCGCCTGGCCCTCGTATCCATCGAACTCGCCGGGGCCCCCGGGCTCGAAGCCCTGCGCCCGCTTTCCGACACGCTGCAATCGATCGAGCGCATCGGGGGCACCTCGGGCATCACCGCCGCTCAGCGCCGGGCCGCGCTCGACCGGGTCCTGCGTGTCGCGGACAGCGTCCGCCCCGACACCGCCGCGATCCCCGAGGGCGATCTCTGGCTCTTCCACCTCGCCGAATCGCTCCGTGACTCGGTGGGCGCTTCACGGGCGGCCGTCTCCCTGTTCGCCCTCGTGCCGGAGGAGTACCCCGACTCGCCCTTCGCCCCCAAGGCGATGCTGGCGCGCGCCGCGCTCGAGCCGGTCGCCGCCGAATCCCTGGCCGCAGCGGTGAGCGAGCGCTATCCATCGAGCCCATACCTGGCGGTGCTGCGAGGGGAGGAAGCCGGGGACGGGTACGTGGCGCTCGAGGACTCTCTCCGCCGGTGGGCCGGCGTGCAGCGCCTCCGGGCTGGCCGGCAGCCGGCGCGCCCTCCTCCGCCTCCCGCAGAGGAGGAGGGAATCCGGTGACCGCCTCGCTCACCCGCGAGGTCTTCGACATCCGCTTCCAGAATCCGCTCCTGCTGGCCTCCGGTACGGCAGGGTATGGACTCGAGCTCGAGGGCGTGCTCGATCTCGACCGGCTCGGCGGCCTCGTCACCAAGGCGGTGTCGCTCGAGCCCCGCCACGGCAATCCCGCGCCTCGCGTCACCGAGGTGCGCGGCGGGATGCTCAATTCGGTGGGCCTGGCGAATCCCGGGCTCGAGGTCGTCCGCGAACGGGAGCTCCCCGCGCTCGCGCGCCGGCTCGCCGGTCGTGGGCCGCGCGTGCTGGTCAACGTCGTTGGGTTCGAAGAAGGCGAGTACGCTGCCGTCGTCGCCGGCCTCGAGGGCGTGTCCGGCGTCGATGCCTACGAGCTCAACCTGAGCTGCCCCAACACCTCGGCCGGCGGCCTCGAGTTCGGCGCCGACGCCGGTGCGGTGTCGCGCATCGTCGCTGCA
>JBOHSQ010000281.1:0-5334 GCA_050733295.1 Gemmatimonadales bacterium | reverse complement strand
ATCAGGGCCAGCGCGATGTGCGCGAGCGGGGCAAGGTCGCCGCTCGCGCCCACGCTGCCCTGCTCCGGCACCACGGGGACGATGCCCGCGCCGAGGAGGCCGAGGAGCGCTCCGGCGAGCTCGGGGCGCACGCCGCTCGTGGGCCGGAGCAGCACGTTGGCGCGGAGCAGCATGGCGGCGCGGACCACATCGGCCGGCATGGGCACCCCCACCCCGGCAGCGTGGCTCCGGATCAGGTTCACCTGGAGCTGGTCGAGCCGGTCGGGCGCGATGCGCACATTGGCGAGCTTCCCGAAGCCGGTGTTGATGCCGTAAATGGTTTGCCCCTCGGCCAGGGCGCGGTCCACGTGGGCGCGGGAACGGCCGAGGGCCGCGAGGGCCGAAGGCGACGCGGTGACCGGCACCGCGGCACTGCGGGCCACGCGGACGACATCGGGAATGGTGAGGGAACTGCCATCGAGCACCAGCGGGGCGTCGGGCATCGGGGGAAGGTAGGGCGGGAGGGCGGGAGGAACAATTCCTCTCGCCCTCCCGCCGCCCCAGCTCCCGGCTACCTCACGATCAGCTCCGGATTGCCCGGATCGGTCTGGTAGGACCAGTCGAAGATGACGAACTCCGAGGTCTTGTGGGTGACGCGCAGGGCGCCGTAGCGGGGGAAGCCGTCGCCCACGTCGATCTCGAACACGTATCCGTGGCCGACCTCGGGCTCGAACGGGGTCGCGCTGTACCCGCCCAGCGGGGCGAAGTCGATGTCGGTCAGGTCGCCGATCGGGACGCCGGCGTAGTCCTGGGCGAACACGCCGCCCGACATCACGAACCGGGGCGCACCCGCATTGTCATCCAGGAGGAAATCGTTCGGCGCCACGTTGCTGCCCACGAGGCCCAGCTCGTTCGGGTCGACCTGGTCATCGGCGTCGAGGTCGCGCCAGAAGGAGAAGCCCGACTCGGCAGCCAGCTCGGCGTCGGTGTAGAGCAGGATGTTCCGCGAATCCGGGCGCGGCGTGTCGTCGTCGATCGGGGACCAGAGGCTCTCGTATCCCAGGATGTGCTGGCTCGAGACCGCGAAGCAGCGCGGCACGCCGTTGGGAAGAACCCCCACCACGAACTCGGGCGAGACGGTAGTGCCCTCGAGCCCCCAGTCGGTGCCGCAGAAGCCGGTGTCGAGGTTGAACGACGCCGAATAGACGCGGTAGTTGGAAAACTCGTCAGGGAAGCCGATCGCCGGCGCGTCGTCCCAGAACACCGCCACGGCGCCGTCGAGCGACACTCCGGCAAGCTCGTCCGGTGCGGGGAGTGCCAGGCGCTCGTCCACACGGATCGTGTTGCTCTCGGCGCTTTCGACGGCGTTCAGGTCCTCCGCCGTCACGAAGTAATCGAGGTGCGGGAGGCCCGCGTCATGGAACGTGTTGGACGTGCTCGTACCCCGGAGCAGGAAGCCGGAGGCGGCGTCGGGACGGGAGTAGATCCGCCAGACCGCAATGTCGGGGTCAGGGTCGAAATCCCAGCGGAGCAGGATCCCGGTGGGGCGGTCGTCGTCGCCATTGGGCTCGACGACGTAAGTGAGGTTCTGGGGAGCGCCTACCCCGTTCCCGGGGCCGACGAAGGGGTCCACGCTGTCGTCGCACGCAGCGGAAAGCACCGCGAGGCCGAGCACCACCAGGCGCGCACGCATCCGGATCCGTCCGTGAGGGGAGTCGGGTGAAGGGAAAGGCAGGGAGCGTGCCACCGGGGCCCCCTGTCCATGTCGTTGTGAAATAAAACCTTACCGGCGAGCAGGGAGGCGCGGGTGTCCCTTCGGGGTGACGCGCATCGCACCGGGGTGCGGCACCCGGCGGGGTCGGGCTACTCGACGAGGGACGTCTGGTTGTAGTCCACCTTCACGTCCGGCAGGCTGATCAGCGCGATCGAGAAGACCACCGAGAAGTTGCCGTTGGCGTTCCGGACGAAGTCGAATGCCGCGCGCCAATCGTGCAGGTCCCGCTCGAGGCGAACGACGTTGGATTCGAACTCCCCGTCGGTCACGTTGTACTGCGACGACCAGGACACCGCCCAGAACGGGGTGGGCGAGAAAGCGGTGCTGAAGCTCAGGTTCTTGCGATCCAGCACCGTACCGGTCAGGTCGCCGGCCTGCACCCGGGCGCGCTCGAGCGAGTAGGTGACGTTCGCGGTGAACTGCCGCTGGCGGCCCACCCTCCCGACGTCGGAATTGAAGATGGGAGCGGTGCCGCGACGGGTGCCGCGGTCGCTCCGCCAGGTCGGGAGCTGCTCCTCCCCCGCCCCGACCGTGCTCCCCTTCCCGATCCCCAGCGCGCCCAGGACCCGCTTCACCGTGGTGCCGGAGAACGCGAAGGTGGACGAGAGCCGGGCCAGGAACGGGTCGAACGGCACGGAGTCGAAGCCCACCGGACCGTCCCAGAGGTCGTGGGTGAGCGCGAGGCTGAAGCCCGGGAGCAGGTCGCTCTGCAGGGTGTTGGTGATGGTCTGGGTGGTCCAGCCGTTTCGGCCCGGCTTGCCCGCCTGCTCGAAGTCGTAGGTCGTCGCGCTGGTGGTGATCCCGAGCACCCGGAACTTGGGGATGCTCGCGGGATCGGCCGCGCTGTCCGCCGCGGCGGTGTGGCGCTTGGCCTCGATGTTCTGGGCCAGGCCGAGGCTCAGCGAGCGCGCCGGGTCGCTCCGGAGCACCAGCGCCTGCCCCGCCGGGGTGATGGCCCGGGCGTAGTCCTCGGGAATGTCGGCCTCGGGCGCGACGCGGAAGTTGACCAGCGGCGAGATGCTGTGCCGGAACCGCTGGACCGGTCCCAGGCCGCCCCAGAATCCGAAGAACGTGGGCGAGGCGCTGAAGTCGAGGGCGAAGCGCTTGCCCTGCACCACCCAGTCCCCGGCGGTGCGGTGGTTCCGAAGGGCGAATGGGCCCGAGGTGACGTTGGTGACGCCGAGCCGGGGCTGGAGCTTCCAGGAGCCGCGGAACAGAAGCGGGAGGTTGATGCCGGTGTTCCAGTCGAGCCCGGTGCTGAAGGTCCCCGCGAGCACGCGATCCACGCTGACCGAATCGTCGGGGTTGGGCGTGGACTCGTCCGGGATCCTGATCGACTCGGTGGTGCGCCCCTCGATGAGCTGGTCCACGTAGCTCAGGTCGTTGGACCAGTTGAAGCTCCCGATCCGGAGCGGGGTGGTGATGCGGAGCGCCGCCGTGCGCTGGTCGCGGGTGGGCCGCAGAGAATCGATGCCCACCCCGCCGGGCCCGGCGACGATCACGTCGCCGAGCGGCTGGCGCAGCTGCTGGTCCAGGGTGAACGTGCCCGAGGGCGACCAGGTGAGGTTCCGGCCGAAGTCGAGCGGCTTCGGGCTCACCGCCACCGAGGGGAACTGCTGGGTGACACTGTTGTCCGAGAGCGACTGGCGTCGGCTGCCGCCCAGGCTGACCTGCCCCCATCCGAAGCGGCGGGTGAAGTTGAGCTGGCTGGCGATCTGCTGGGTGTTGAGGAGCGGGTCGACGGCGTTCCGGTCGACGATGCGGGTGTCGGTGACGTAATCGAGGTTCAGGTTCAGCGTGGTGCGCAGGTCGAACCGCTGCCGGTGGGCCCAGCGGATGCGGTTCGAGCGGCCGCCGTCGGCCTCGTTCTGGGTGGCGACGTCCAACTCGCCGTCGATGAACCGGTCGAGCCAGCGGTAGGCGGTGCGGAGCCCGAACTGGGAATAGCGGTTGGCGTACCAGTCGAAGCGCGCCGTGACGTCCACGTAGTCATTGGGCGCCCAGTAATAGCCGATGTTGGTGAACTGCCGGTTGTAGCCCCCGTCCGGCCGCACGATGTCGTTGATGCCGAACTGGGGGATGAGGATCCCCGAGTGCCGGTCGGGCCGCGCGTCCTGGAAGACGAACGGGAGCCAGAGCACGGGCACGTCCTGCACGTAGAGCGTGGCCGGCCGCGCAATCAGAATGCGCTCCGAGATCCACTTCACCTCCTTGGCGGCGAAGTGGTAGTCGGGCACCGGGAGGTCGCAGCTGGTGATCTCGCTGGAGCCGCCGTAGAGGCGGCTCGAGCTCGAGTCCTGCGCCACGTTGCCGCGGAGGAACCAGACCGCGCCCGACTCGTTGAAGCTGGTGAGCGCCGAGTCCACCACTCCGCGTTTTCGGCAGGTGTCGTAGCTCAGGCGCACGCCGGTGAGGACGTTCTCGCGGTCGAAGAGCCGGGGGTCGCCCTCGGCCTGGAGCAGGCAGGACGCCTCGGCGTACCCGATCCGGTCGGCCTCGAGGACGGTGGTCCCCCGCTCGGTCAGCGCTTGGCCGGCGAGCCGGAGCCGGCGGTCGGCGGCCAGGAACACCGCGGAATCGGCCTTGTAGCGGGTGAACTCGTAGCCGGCACGGAGGAGGAGTCGCTCAATCACCGAGTCGGGCGGCGCGAAGCTCCGAGTGGGACCGGAGGGGAGCCCGACGCGCCGCGCCCGGGCCGAGTCCTCCGCCGCCTGCCGGGCCCGGAGCGCCTGGCGCAGACTGTCGCTCATCGTGTCGGCGCCGATGCCGGACGGCACGCGCTGTACCGGACGGGGCACCGGCTGCTGGGCAGCGGCCGGCACGGACCAGCCCGCGCCGGCCAGGACCACGAGCACCGCGAGCGCCGCGGCCCGCCGTACCCGGCGCCGGTCGATGACGGCGGCGCACCAGTAGCCCACCTCGTAGAGCAGGAGCAGCGGGAGAGTCATCACCACCATCGTGACCAGGTCGCCGCCAGGGGACAGCAGGGCACCGGCGAGGAAGGCCAGCACTACCGCGACCCGGCGGAAGCGGGCCAGCCGCTCCGGCGTGGCAACGCCGAGCACCGCCAGGATGACGATGACCAGCGGGAGCTCGAAGGAAAGGCCGAGCGCCAGCACGATCTGGAGCACGAAGCCGAAGTACTTCTCGTAGGTGATCATCGTGGCCAGCGCGTCGGACTGGAAGCTGAACAGCACGCGCAGCGCCTGGGGCACGACGAAGAGGAATCCGAGCGCGGCCCCGACGAGGAAGAGGCCCAGGCCGACGAAGAGCGCGGGCAGGATCGCCTTCTTCTCGCGCTCGTAGAGTCCCGGGGCGACGAAGGCCCACACCTGCCAAAGCACCACGGGCGAGGCGAGGACGGCCCCGACCGCGAAAGCCAGCTTGAGGACGATGAGGAGCGGGTCGGTCGGGCTCAGGACGACGAGCTTGCCGTCCGGGAGGTAGGGCGCGATCGGCACCTTGAGGAGGGTGACGAGCCCGAACTGCTGGACCATGAACCAGCCCGCGACGAGCCCGGCAGCGAGCGCCGCCAGGCTCCGCAGGATCCGCGAACGCAGCTCCTCGAGGTGATCGAGGAA
>JBOHSQ010000280.1:0-2826 GCA_050733295.1 Gemmatimonadales bacterium | reverse complement strand
GTCTAATATATGCTTATAAGGGAATATGTCAAGAGGGGTGGGAAGGAGTGAGAAAAAGCGGGATGCAGCGGGATGGAGCGGGATGGAGCGCGATGGAGCGAGATGGAGCGAGACACAGCTCAGGCCGGGGCTGGAGGCACGTCCGCTGGAGCAGGGCGGGGGCGGGCTTCCGCGACGGCGCCCGCCAGGTAGAGAACTACTGCGGCGGCCAGGGAACCGAGGAAGGGATACGACCAGCCGAGCACCGTGCCGGCGAGGTAGCTGCCGAGCCCGCCGAGCAGGGAGGCGGCCGCGGCGAGGGGCCCACCGACCCGGGTGAAGAGCGCAAACGAGACCACGACCAGGACCCCGGCGCTCCCGAAGCTCGACGCTTCCTCCACCAACTCCGCCACGCCCCTCGCACCCAGGGCCAGCACCAGCGACACGCCGCCCAGCAGGACCACGCCCGAGCGTGCGAGCATGAGCCGGACGCGCTCGCTTCCGATCCCGAGCACCGGCGCCACGATGTTGTGGGTGATGAGCCCCGACGCCACCAGGAGGATCGTGTCCACGGTGGACAGGATCGCCGAGATCAGCGCGCCGGCGAAGATGACGTAGCCGGCCGTCGAGAGCCGCTCGCGGGCGAGCACGGGGAGGAACTGTTCCTGCTCCGCCACCGCGTCCGAGGGCAGGAGGCCGGCCGACACGAGGCCCAGGAAGATCGGCATCAGCCCGACTGCGATGTAGAGCCCCCCGGCGAGCAGCGCGCTGTTCCGCGCGACCTCCGCGCTCCGCGCCGCGATGACGCGCGAGACCAGCTCCACCGCCACCACCGAGCCCGCGATGGGAATGGCCCACTCCTCGAGAAGGGCCAACGGCTCTGGCGGGACACCGGTCCCCACGACGCTGAGGCGTGACGGGTCCACCGCGGCGACCGCCGCCCCCACGCCCCCGAGGTCGGTCACCACGACCAGGACCAGGAGGCCCAGGCCCAGCACGATCATCGCGCCCTGGATGAGGTCGGTGATGGCGTCGGCGAGGAGGCCGCCGAGCATCGTGTAGAGGATGCAGAATCCCGCCGCGGCGGTGACGGCGACGCGGAGGTCCAGCGTGGTCACGGTGGTGAGCACGTGGCCGAACCCGCGGAGCTGGGCCGCGGCCCAGAGGATGCCGCCAGGGACGAGCAGCACCGCGGCGAGCCGCTCCACGCCGGAGCCGAAGCGCTCGCGGAAGAGGTCGGCGAGGGTGGTGAGCTTCCGGCGCCAGAGGGGCACGGCGAAGACCAGGCCCATGGCGATGAGCGTCATGCCGTACGCGAACGGCTCCGCGGTGGTGAGCGAGAAGCCCTCGCGGTACGCGCGCCCCGCCGAGGCGAGGCAGCTCTCCGCGCCGAACCAGGTGGAGAAGATGGAGAAGATGGTGAGGGGGTAGCCGAGCCGGCGGCCGCCGACGAGGTACTCCTCCTCGGTGTGGATCCGCGGCGCGAGCCACGCACCGATGGCGAGCTGGAGGACGAGGTAGCCGAGGAGGGCGAGGAGGGTCCAGTTCACCGGGATCGAGGTGGAGGGTTCGGGGGTTTCGGGATGCTACCCGTGAGGTTGAACTTGTCCAGCCAGCACCCCAGGCCCGTTGCGTCCCGGGCCAGTGCGGGTATCCTTTCGGTTGCCGGGGCCGGCGCGCCCGCGCCGGGCCGGCTCGTCGACGGAGCATTCCGACATGTACGCGATACCTCCCCTGCATCGCGTGGTCGAGCGGCTGCGCGCCAGCGCGTTCCTGGTCGCAACGGCGCTCCTGGCCTTCCCGCTCACCGCGCAGGCCCAGGATACGGCACGCGGGGCCAAGCCGGCGGGTGCCCCCGCCGCCGCCCCTGCCACCGCGCAGGCAACCGCGCCCGCGGACAGCGTGGTCAAGCTGTCGCCCGACCAACTCCAGTCGCTGGTAGCGCCGATCGCGCTCTACCCCGACGACCTGCTGGCCCAGACGCTGGTGGCGTCCACCTATCCGCTCGAGATCGTGCAGCTGCAGCAGTGGATGGCCAAGCACCCCAACCTCAAAGACAAGGCGCTGGCGGACTCTGTGGCCAAGATGCCGTGGGACCCGAGCATCCAGTCGATGGCCGCGGTGCCAGAGGTGGTGAAGCGGCTGGGCGACGACATCAAGTGGACCACCGACCTGGGGAATGCGTTCCTGGGCCAGCAGGCTGAGATGATGGAAGCCGTTCAGGCGCTGCGGAAGAAGGCGAAGGGCAAGGGCGCGCTCGAGACCAATGAACAGCAGAAGGTCTCGACCCAGGTGGTCGAAAAGAAGGAAGTGATCATCGTGGAGTCGGCCAACCCCGAGGTGATCTACGTGCCGTCCTACAGCCCCACCGTCGTGTACGGCCCGCCAGTCTACCCGTACCCGCCGATCTACTATCCCTACTATCCGCCGGGGGCGGCGTTCGTGTCGTTCTCGTTCGGGATGATGTGGGGGGCGGCGATGTGGGGCGGTTCGTGCTGCCACTCCCACTGGGGCGGCGGGGGCAACAACATCATCATCAACAACGACAACAACTTCAATCGCGTCGAGAACCGGGGCGACCGGGGCGATCGCGGCGGAGATCGGGCCGGCAACCGTGCCGGCACCAGCGACCGATCCGCGAACCGGGGCGGGGGTGGGGGCCGGGGCAATTCGTGGCAGCACAACCCGTCGCACCGCGGCGGCGCGCCCTACGGTGACCGGAGCACCGCCAACAAGTTCGGCGGCACGACCGCCGGCGATCGCGCCGCGGGTGCGGGTAACCGGGGTGGCGCGGGGGTGAGCAATCGTGCCGCGGGCGCGGGCAATCGCGGAGGCGCGGGCGTGAGC
>JBOHSQ010000279.1:0-6616 GCA_050733295.1 Gemmatimonadales bacterium | reverse complement strand
AGGCGGAACGGTGACCGTCGAGGTCGCCCTGACGGGCTCGTTGCCGCCGACGGCCCGCCCGGACCTCAACGTGGAGGCGGTGATCGAGACCGGCCGGCTGGCCGACGTGATCCACCTGCGCCGTCCCGCGACGGCGATCGCCGGACAACGGGTCGGGGTCTACCGCCTCGACGGCGGCGACGCGGCGACCAGGGTCAGCCTCCTGCTTGGCGAGGGATCGGCCGACCGGGTGTCGGTGCTCGAGGGAGCCTCGGCCGGGGATGTCTTCATCGTGAGCGAGGTCGGGGCCGGCGGGGGAGCCGGGCGGATTCGACTGCGCAACTAGGGGGATCCATGGTAGAGCCGATCATCGAGCTGCAGTGCGTTTCGCGCTCCTTCCTCACCGAGGAAGTGGAGACCCGGGCCTTGCACGAGATCGACCTGGTGATCGACGAGGGGGAGTTCATCGCCATCATGGGACCGTCGGGAAGTGGCAAGTCCACGCTGCTGGCGGTGCTCGGCCTCCTCGACACCCCCTCGGAGGGGAGCTACGTCCTCGCCGGGCGGCCCACCACGGCACTCTCGGCGGTGGAGCGGGCAATCGTCCGCAACCGCGAAATCGGGTTCGTGTTCCAGTCGTTCAACCTGATCGGCGACATGACGGTGGCCGAGAACGTCGAGCTCCCGCTCGCGTATCGCGGACTCGCGGCGGCCGAGCGACATGAGCGGGTCGCGGGTGCGCTCGCGCAGGTCGGGATGACCCATAGGCGGGGACACCATCCGGGCCAGCTCAGTGGCGGCCAGCAGCAACGCGTCGCAGTCGCCCGGGCGATCGTCGGCGATCCATCGATCCTGCTGGCCGACGAACCGACCGGCAATCTGGACTCGCAGAACGGTGACATGGTGATGGGGCTGCTCGCCGACCTGCACGCCGGAGGCGCGACGATCTGCATGGTGACGCACGCCTCGGCCGTGGCGCAGCGCGCAGGACGGATCGTCCGGATGGAGGATGGCCGGCTGCTCGACGGAGTTCCTGCCACCGCCAGGCCAGGGTGAGGCGGCACTTGGCACGTTAGGCCGCGGCACGCCACAGCAGGGCCGCAAGCCGTTGGCTGACTTCCTTGGATGGAAGCGCGGTGACACATGCGAGTGGACAACGCGATTGTGTTTGTGAGCGACATGAATATTGCGGGGGGACCTTGACGGAGGCAGTGCGGGGATGATGCGTCCCTCGCCGGAGCGCTTCCGCGCCGAGCGCCAGTGGACAGGCTTCGTAGCCGCCAATCTGCAGCAGCTCCAGGCTTCGGGCTTGCCTCGGCTTGCTGCTCGGTCCGTGGCGCACTGGGACGATCTGCTGATGCACGGTCGCTTCAGGCACCACGCGGATCCGTCGGGCTTCACCATCGACAGCCTGACCGATGACCAGTACACTGCGCTTGTCGAGCTGGTCGAGAGCTATTTCCTGGCCGGTTACGAGTACTTCACGCCCACTGCGCTCAAGGTCGGGGACCAGAGCCGCCTTGCGGGTCGGTTCGGCAGCTGAAGGACGGGCGTCAAGGGCGGAGGAGGCGCGCGCCGCGCTCGTCCGCTTCGATCAGACCGTCAGCCATTTTGAGGTCTTGGCGGCGCCGGAGTAGGGCACCGGCCGGCGCCAGGGCCCGGCGGAAGCTCCGACCCCCTTATCTTGAAGGTTCAAGCTCTCCTCCCTGGGGCTGGTCGTGGCAGACGTCTTGGAGCAGCTTCGCGCCTCGCTCGGCGATCGGTACGAGGTCGAGCGAGAGGTAGGCGAAGGCGGTATGGCGACGGTCTTTCTCGCGACCGATCGCCGCCATGGCCGCAGGGTCGCGATCAAGACCCTGAAGGCGGAGCTGGCCGCCTCCATCGGCGCCGACCGCTTCCTCCGGGAGATCCGCCTGGCCGCCAACCTCCAGCACCCCCACGTGCTGGCGTTGTACGACTCGGGCGAGGCGAACGGCATCCTGTACTACGTGATGCCGTTCATCGAGGGCGAGTCGCTCCGGAACCGGCTCGACCGGGAACAGCAGCTCCCCCTCTACGACGCGGTGCGGATCGCGCGCGAGGCCGCCGAGGCCCTGGCCTACGCGCACGAGCAGGGCGTCGTCCACCGGGACATCAAGCCCGAGAACATCCTGCTGCAGAACGGCCATGCGCTGGTGGCCGACTTCGGCATTGCCCGAGCCCTGGACGCGGCCGGGGAGAAGCTCACCCAGACCGGGATGGCGGTGGGCACCCCGCACTACATGAGCCCGGAACAGGCGCTCGGCTCCGACCACACCGACGGTCGCAGCGATGTCTACAGCCTGGGCTGCGTGCTCTACGAGCTGCTCGCCGGGCAACCGCCGTTCGACGGGCCCAACACCCGGGCCATCATCGCGCGGCACGCCATGGAACAGGTCCCCAGCATCCAGGTTGTCCGGCAGTCGGTGCCGGATGAACTGGAGGAGGCCGTGCTCCACGCGCTGGAGAAGACCCCGGCCGACCGGTTCCAGAAGATGAGCGAGTTCGCCGAGCTGCTGGCGGACCTGGAGCCCACCCTGGCCACCCGGCGGACCACGGCTCCACGGATCCCGGCGACGCGGCGGTCCTCCTCCACCAGGGTGGCGGTCAAGCGCACCACGCCCGTGGCGGTGCTGGGGGAGAAGTGGGGGACGGGGGTGCGCCTGTGGTCGCTCTCGGCGGCGCTGCTCGCCGCCCTGGCAGTGGGCGCTTTCGCGGTGTGGCGGTCGTTGACAGCGGGTGGAGCTGCGGCAAGCCCGGGTGGTTCCGGACTCGATCCCAGGCGTATCGCGGTGATGTACTTCCAGCAGCGCGGCGGATCCGACTCCCTCGAATACCTCGCCGATGGTCTGACCGAGGCCCTGATTCGTGAGCTGAGCCAGGTCAAGACCCTGCAGGTGATCTCAGGCAACGGCGTGGCGCCATTCAAGGAGTCGAATGCAGCCCCCGACAGCATTGGGCGCGCGCTTCGGGTGGGCACCATCCTCCAGGGAGCAGTCGCGCAATCCGGCAATCGACTCCGGGTGAACGTGTCCTTGATCGATGCCGGCACCGGGGCCGAGCTGGGCAGCACCACCATCGAACACCCACGAGAAGAGATCTTCGCCATGCAGGACGACCTGGCGAAGGAGGTCGCGACCTTCCTTCGCCGGCAGCTGGGGGAGGAAATCCAGTTGCGGGAGACTCGCGCAGGCACGAGCAGTCCGGCGGCCTGGGATGCCCTGCAGCAGGCGGAGCGTGTCAGGAAGGAGGCCGACGCGCTGCTGGTTGCCGGGGACACGGCGGGGGCCGGTCGTTACCTGGCCCGGGCAGACTCGATGTTGGGGGCCGCCGAAGGGATCGACCCCCGCTGGAACACGCCGGCGACCCAGCGGGCCTGGCTCGCGTACCGGCAATCCGAGCTCGCGGGCTACGATGAGGCGCTCAACGACAAGTGGACTCGGATCGGACTGGAGCACGCCGATCGTGCTCTCACGCTGCAACCCGGCGATCCCGAGGCGTTGGAGATCCGCGGCACGCTGCGATACTGGCGCTGGCTCATGAGCCTCGAGCCGGACCAGGCGCGTGCCGCCCAGCTCCTGAAGGACGCGGAAGCGGATCTCCGCGGCGCAGTGACCGCAAATCCGACGGCCGCGTGGGCGTGGACCGTGCTCAGCTTCCTGCTCAGCAGCGAGGGTCAGACCGCCGAGGGGAAGCTCGCGGCGCAGCGATCCTACGAGGCCGACCCGTACCTCAAGTCGGCCAGGCAGACGGTCTGGCGCCTCTTCCAGGCCTCGCTGGATCTCGAGGACGCCAAGGAGGCCCGTCATTGGTGCGAGCAGGGACGGGAGCGCTTTCCCGACTACTACCGCTTCGCGGAATGCCGGATCTGGCTGTACTCGCTGAAGGGGGTGCCGCCGGAGCCGGCGTCGGCCTGGGCGGAGTACGAGCGCTTCGTGGAGCAGACCCCGCCGGCACTGAAGCCGTACCACCGGCTGTATGGTCGCATGCTGGTTGCCCTGGCACTGGCTCGGGCAGGGCTGCCGGACAGCGCGCGCGCTGTTGCGGAAGGTGCCCGAGGGGATGTGAGTGTGGACCCGACGAAGGATCTGACGTACTATGAGGCCTTGTTGCGGATTGTGCTGGGGGAGCAGGAAGAGGCGATCCGGCTTCTCAGCACCTACGTCGCCGCGAATCCGCAGATGCGGGCCAGCATCGCCAAGGATCAGACCTGGTGGTTCCGGGACATCCGCAGCACCCCGCGATTCAAGTCCCTCTTCGGTACGGCCGACTGAGGCACAAAATGGAGGTTTCGATGAAGCGCAGTTACCTGTTGCTGGTCGTAGGGTGCCTCGTCCTGCAGGCCTGCAGTGAGCCGGAAGGGGCGCTGCCCATGGATCCCGATCTGGCGGCCACCAAGCCGCCCGCCCCCTCGAGTAACGCCTGCGATTTCGACGCGCTCGGGAAGCTGATCAACGACTTCTTCCCGCCCCCCGATCAGCAAACCGCGCAAGGCTTCGCCGGCGCGATGGAGACGTCCACCAAGTGGACGGCGGGGGCCGTCACGAACGGCTTCGCCATCATGGATCTCGTCGGGAAGGCGTCGAGGTCCTACGCGCCGTCGCCCACGGTGGGCTCCGACCTCACGAAGGCTCTGACGAAGTGCATGTTCGACGCCGACCAGGACGAATACAAGGATCTCGCGGGCGGACAGGGCGTGGATGCCCTGGAGTTCAACAAGGCCCTCGATGCCCCGGCCGGCGGCGTCTACTACGTGGTAGGTGAAGGGTATGATGTCCCGAACGTTCCGCAGACGCTCAAGGGGACCGTCAGCGGTTTCGGCCGGCTGTCGGCGGTTGCCCCCGGACCGGTCGTTTTCACCTCTCCGGGACCCGATCCCACCTTTACGCTCGGCAGCTGGGCCACGGCCATGTCGGACAACACGGCCAACAACCAGGGGCAGCGAGCGCTGATCTATGGCTACCCGGTGAGCTTTGGACCATTGGTGACCAGCCCTGTGGTGTTCGAGTGGGCCACGATTGCACCGTTTACGTCATTCAAGGACCACGCCATCGTGTCGATCTGTGACGGTCAGAGCGCGCAGGACCTCATGGTGCACGAGACCGGCATCGGCGTGCTGGCCTACACGGACGCCAATCTCTGCGGTCTGCCCGACGCTACGGGAATCACCCCCAAGACCGGATTCCGCAGCCAGCTCAGCAACACCCCTGTCGCCATCAACGTCGAATGGATCAGCGTCCCGAGGTCTCCGCTCAGGGTCGGCCCGGCGAACGTGTACGAGTTCGTGGCCCGCGCGACGACGATGGTCGAGGGACAGACGGAGCCGCAGGGTGTCAACAACGTGTGCCTTACGCTGACCGGCACGAACAACAACGGGCAGGGTACCGATCTCGTGAACGTCGGGGGTGGGGAGTGCCCGGGACAGACTGACAACACCGACAACGTGGTGACTGCGGTCACGGACTCCGATCCCGACCACGACATGCAGGCCGGGTACGCCACTTTCCGTTACTACATCGACAAGAACGGCGCCCTGATCCTGACCCTGGACTCCGAGGGCGTTCCCGGCCGACAGGTCGGCGACGCGGTCCCGGTGATGCTCAGGTACAACGTGAAGCCCTGAACCGGGAATCGCTGGATGCGCGAACGGGGCGGCTGCCAGCCGCCCCGTTCCACACGCCCGCCACGGCGCGCTAGGCGCAGCCGATCGGCGGGGCGGTCGCCCAGGCCCCCATGTCGAAGCCCCTCGCCGCCGCCCTGTGCGCCGTCGCGGTGGCATCCCTCTATCTCGTCGCCGCCTGGTTCCTCCAGCGGCCGGCGCTCTTCCCCGCACCGCAGGCTGACTTCCCCGGCCCCACCACCGCCGCCGAGCTCGTGCGCCGCGACGGCTTCCGCGCCCTCCTGCTCCTTCCCGACGCCCGCTTCGCGGGCCCGCACCCGCTGGTCATCTTCGCGCATGGCAACGGCGAGCTGGCGAGCTACTGGGTGGGCGAATTCGGCCCTGCGCTATCCCGGGGCGTGGCCCTGCTCCTGCTCGAGTACCCGGGCTACGGCGGCGCGCCCGGCAGTCCCTCGGAAACCGCCATCCGTGCGGCTGCGCTCGCCGCGTTCGACTGGGGTGCGGCCGACTCGCGGTTCGACCAGGACCGCATCGTGGCGTGGGGCCGTTCGCTCGGCGGCGGCGCCGCGGCACGCATTGCCGCAGAGCGTCCCGTCGCCGCCCTCATCCTGGAGTCGTCGTTCACCAGCGTCCGGCCGCTCGCCGCTCGCTACCTTATCCCGGGCTGGCTGGTCCGCGATCCGTTCGACAACCTCGCCGCGCTCCGCGACTATCGTGGCCCACTGCTCGTCCTCCACGGTACCGCCGACCGCATCGTGCCCATCGCCGAAGGGCGCGCGCTCGCGGCCGCGGTGCCTGGCGCCGGGTTGCTCGAGCTGCCTTGCGGGCACAACGACTGCAGCCGGCCGTGGCCCGGCATCGAGCGGTTCCTCTCGGCGAACCGGCTCCTGGATCCGCCCTAGCCGACTCGCTCAGCCACCGGCGCGGCCACTCTGCTGTCTGGAGGAACGGATGGACAAGCCTCGCATCTTCCTGGGCTCGTCAGGAAAGCAGGAGAAG
>JBOHSQ010000278.1:0-4542 GCA_050733295.1 Gemmatimonadales bacterium | reverse complement strand
TCGCGTCCACGTCGGCCACGTAGACGTGCACGTACGAGGGAATCGGCGGCCAGCCCTCCGCCCCGTCGGCCAGCATGACCACGGTGTCGTCGATCCGCACCTCCGCGTGCAACAGCTTGCCGGAGGCATCCGGATACTTCCTCAGCTCCACCGCCCCGAATGCATGCTTCAGGAATTCGATGGTCTCATTTGCACCATCGACGATCAGGTACGGCGAGACGGTGGTGTACCCGGCGGGCTTGTGGGTGTCTGGCATGATTCGAACCCTCCTTCTGCGCCCACGGCTACGCCCTGACCTGGCCTCGCCGCCAGAACAGGTACACCGGGATCCCGCTCGCCACGATCAGGAGTCCCGGCCAGGTGTAGAGCGGCTTCGCGAAGAGCAAGATCACCATCAGCACGCCCACCGACACCATGTAGAGCGCCGGCAGGATCGGATACCCGAAGGCCTTGACCGGGCGTGGCAGGTCGGGACGCAGGCGGCGCAGGCGGAACAGGGCGACCGTGGTGAGGAAGTAGAAGACCAGCGCCGCGAAGATCACGTAGTCGAGCAGCTGGCCGTAGGTGCCGCTCACGCAGAGCACCGAGGCCCAGATCGCCTGGGCGACCAGCCCGAACACCGGCGTGCGGTAGGTCGGGTGCAGCGTCCCCACCCGCTCGAAGAAGAGCCGGTCCCGCGCCATCGCCCAGTACACCCGCGACCCCGCCAGGATCAGCCCGTTGTTGCACCCGAAGGTGGAGATCAGGATCGCCACGGCCATGATGAGGACCGCGCCCGAGCCCAGCGCCACCTCGATCGCGGCGGTGGCCACCCGGTCCTGCGACGCGTACTGCAGTCCCCGCGCCACGACGTCAGCGCCGTTGGGGTCGCCGTGGAACGGGAGCAGGTTGAGGTAGGCCACGTTGGTGAGGATGTACAGCAGGCTCACGAGCCCGGTCCCGAGCGCGAGGGCCAGCGGCAGGTTCTTGGTGGGGTTCTGCACCTCGGCCGCGGCGAAGGTCACGTTGTTCCACGCGTCGGACGAGAACAGCGAGCCCACCATGGCGGCGCCGATCGCCGGCACCACCAGAGCCAGGGTCCACTCCCCGGTTCCCCAGAAGTTGGAGAAGTTGGCCGCCGCGATCTCGGGCTGGCGCCAGAGTGTCAGGCCGCAGACCACCAGCAGCGCGAGCGCGCCCACCTTGGCGGCGGTGAACACCGTCTGGATCGTGGCCCCGAGGGTCACACCGCGGATGTTGATCGCCGTTAGCAGCAGGATGGAGACGATCGCCACCACCCGCTGGGGCGAGAGGCCGAGCTGGATCGCTTCCGCTGCGCCGGGCAGCCGGATCTGGCCCAGCGGCAGGAACACGTCCGGGGTGAGGCTCGGAACCAGAACGCCCAGGAACCGCGCAAATGCCACCGCCACCGCGGCGATGGTGCCAGTCTGGATCACCGCGAACAGCGTCCAGCCGTAGAGGAAGCCCGCGCCCGGCGACAGCCCCTCCCGCAGGAACACGTACTGCCCGCCCGCCTTGGGCATCATGGCGGCGAGCTCCGAGTACGCCAGCGCGCCGGCCACCGTCATCAGGCCGGTCACCAGCCACACCAGCAGCAGCGCCCCCGGGCCCCAGTCACCCACCTGGCGGGAGATGTCGGCCGACACGATGAAGATCCCCGAGCCGATCATCGACCCGACGACCAGGGAGATCGCCGCCGTGCGCCCGATGCCCCGGATGAACTCGGTGGCCTGGGGCTCGGCGGGCGGCGCTTGGGTCGGTGCGGTCATGAGTGGGTCCGGGTGGAAGACGTGACGTGCGGTTCCCGTGTAGCGATCGGGCCAGCCGTCCATGGGGCGACTGGCCCTGCGCCGGGCGAGCGGCTCTCGAGCCGCTCTCGTGGGGCTCCCTGGAGTGGAGTCTCGTCGGCAGCCGGACTTCGGCCCATCTGACTGCCCGGCGCCATTCCTAAGATGGCAAGGCAGGCCCCAGTGCGCGAGAGTCGAACTGGAGGAGCATCAGCCCCTCTAACGTCTCACGTCTCACGTCTCACGTCGATGGAACGCCCGGGGCCATCCACTCGTAATACTGGAACCCCTCTCCCTCGGAGAACCCACGTGCGCACCCACGGCATCGCCCTCGCCCTGTTCTTCTTGGGATCTACCACCCCGCTCATGGCCCAGGAGTACGGCCCCCAGCCCGACGCGGCCACCCGCACCGAGATCCTGGCCGTGCGCGAGGCGGCGTGGCGGACCTGGTTCGCCAACGACCAGGCAGGCTTCCAGCGCGTCGTGCCGGGCGAGCTCGTGGCCCTCGGCTGGGGCGGCGGTCCGTGGGAGGACCGGGCTCAGACCCTGGCGCAGATGGGGGAATTCGCCAAGGGTGGGTGGACGCTCGATTCGCTCGAGTTCCCGCGGAACATCTTCCAGCAGTACGGCGACGTGGTGATCCTCTACACCGCGTTCCGGCTGGTGCTGCGGGACGGCGCGGGCACCCGTGAGGAGACGACCGGCCGCGGCACCGAGGTGTTCGTTCGCCGGGGCGGCCGCTGGATCCACACCGGGTGGCACCTCGACACCATAGGAAGTTGAGCGGCCCTACCGCCCCTCCGCCGTCAGCTCCGCCAGCCTCCGCCTCGCCTCCGCCACCCTCGGCTGCAGCACCGGGTCTGCATCCCGCCACAGCTCGATGAACCGGCCGAGGTGCTCCTTCGCCCGTTCCCGGTCGCCCCGCTCGGCGTACAGCTCGCCCAGCCGATAGCGGGCCCGCACCTGGTGAAGGGGCATGTCGATCTCTCCCAGGTCGCTCCCACCGAGCACGAGTTCGTACTGCGCAATCGCCGAGTCGCGCTGGCCGGCGGCCTCGAGGGCATTCGCCAGCTGGGGCGCGGCACAGCGCCGGCATAGGGGGCCCGCCATCGACTTCCGGAAGAGCGCGATCGCCTCCGTCACCTGCCCTGCCGCCATTCGGCCCTCCCCGGCGACGCCACCGCCACGCCCACCAGGCCCATGATGATCGCGATCGGGCTCGGGCCCCAGTGGATGAAGCGGTCGAATAGCAGCGCCCGATCCGACGGGACAACCAGCATCGGGAGGACGCCGGCAAGGAAGAACGCACAGGAATAGAGGAGGGCGACGGTGCTGAGTCGTTCGGCCGACTGTCTGAGCAGGTCGGCCGGGATTCCGGGCGGGGGCCCCTGCGCGACTGATTCGGCTGCCTCGGGATGCAACAGGGTCACGTGCTCGTGCATGCCGAGCCTCCTGGGATCAGCGGGCCTGGAAGTAGGAGGAGCCCTTCGGAAACAGGCTGCCGGGCCCGCCCGGCTCGCCGATCCACCGGTACACCGTCACGACGTACTCGGCTCCGCTCTGCAGTGAAGCGGCGGGGGACGGCTCGAGGGTCCCTTCGGGAGGGAAACCGTACGTCACGCCCGGTCCGATCGGATTCTCCGCCGCGTCCTCCCCGCTATACAGGACCCACCCGCCGCCTGGGCCCATCACCTGAAGGGAGGCCATGCCGCAACCCGGGGTCCAGGTGAAGCGCGTGAAGCCATCCTGCTCCACATCCACGTGCACCGCCTGGTCGGGTTCGCGCTCGAGGGGATCGGCGGGGCCGGGGCCGGCGTCGTCCGAACAAGCGGCGGAAGCGGCCGGGAGCAGCCCGAGCAGGAGGCGCGGAGGGAGGTGCGGTGTGGGCGGAAGGGCCATGGGGTCCGGGGCTGCTCGAGGGTGTGGCACCTGCGATGGGTCCGGGGGAAGCGATCGGGCCAGCCGTCCTGGGGACGACTGGCCCTGCGCCGGGCGAGTGGCTCTCGAGCCGCTCTCAAGGGGCTCCACCGCGTGGAGTCTCGTCGGCAGCCGGATTTCGGCCCTTCTACCTGCCCGGCGCCCTCATTGCCTGATCCGCGAAGCCTTGGCCGCGAACACGTTCGCGTCCAGCCACTCGCGGAGCGCGACCTCGAGATCGCCGTCGGCCTGATCATGCAACTGGGGTATGACGGTCCACCGCTTCCCGGCGCGCATCAGGCACCAGGTCGGCAACGTCGCCTCCAGCCCCAGGCGGACGTTGGCCGGTACGCCGTCATAGGAGACGAAATGAAACTCGCGGCCGCGATGGAGCACGCGACGCTGGTCGGTCTTGTAGGCGCTCACGCCAAGTCCTCGGGTGGGAGGAGAGCGCCGAAGGGCCAACGATCGGGGCTCGGGAGGGTGCTGCCGCAGCATTGAAGATAACAGGGTGCGCTCCCCCCTGACGCGCACCGCTGCAGTGACAGTGTGGCGGCGGGCCTGGATGGCGGTTGAGCAGCCGGATGAAGCCGAGATGGATGGCAAGGCCCAACCAGCTGGTCGTGAGTCAGCAGCGTGCTCGGTCACGGTGGAATCATCTCGAGGGACGCGGGACCCCGCAGCGCGTAGCGCAGCGTGATCGCTTTTGCTGCGTGGTCGCGTTTTGCGCGTGCCTCCGTCATGGCTGTCATATCCATTCAGCTTCCAACCGAAGGCGCCGAGCTGCTGATCACCGCTGGTGCGCTTGGCATCATCGGCTCGCTTCTGATCGTGTTGG
>JBOHSQ010000277.1:0-2271 GCA_050733295.1 Gemmatimonadales bacterium | reverse complement strand
ATCCGGGCCCCGCCGCTCGCTCTTTTTTGGGGCTAGTGAGTGGAGTCGGCCGGGGGCAGGACCGGCGGCAGGGTGTCCGTGGGAACCGCGGGCACGGGCTGCAGCGTGTCGGCCGCCGGTGCCGGCGCGACCGTGAGGCTGTCCACTGCCAACGCGAGTGAGTCGGGCAGCACGACCGGGCGCCACGGCTCCTCCGGCTCCTTGGGAATCTCTACCGGCTCGCCGCCCATGCGGCGGAGGATCAGGTCCTGCCGCCAGCGCATGCGGCCGGGGCGATACCCGGGGTTGGACCGGAGCGGGAACGGGAGCGACCCCGCGAGCGCCGCCGCCTGGGACTGATTGATCCGCCTCGCCGGGCGCGAGAAATACTTCCGGCTCGCCGCCTCGACGCCCCAGACCTCCGGGCCCAGCTCCGCCACGTTCAGGTACAGCTCCAGGATCCGGACCTTCCCCAGCGCCAGCTCGAGCCGCCAGGCCGTCACCGCCTCTTTCACCTTCCTGAGCGGATTCCGGCTGGGTGACAGGTAGAGGTTCTTCGCCAGTTGCTGGGTGATCGTGCTCGCCCCGCGGATCCGGTCGCGGCGGTTCCAGGCCCGGCCCAGCGCCACGCGGAAATCCCGGCGGTCGCGCGCGTCACGGAGGTCGAGCGCGTCCCGCCGGTATCCCATCGCGTGGAGGATCGCGATCCAATCCACCCCGCCATGGTCCCAGAACCGCCCGTCCTCGCCGGTGATCGCCGCGATGCGCATGGAGCGCGCGATCGAGTCGAGGGGCACCGGCTGGTACCGGCGCTGCCGAGCCGCCTCGGCGTCCTGGCGAGTGCGGAGCCGCATCATCGCGGTCTCCGCCGGCCAGTGGGACCGATACCAGGCCGGCGGTGGCCACACCGCGAACAGCCAGGCCAGAAACACCGCGGCCGCCCACGCCGCTCCCCGCCCCAGGAGGGCGAGGATGCGACGCGCGCGGCCGCGGGGGACCGCCTCGGTACCGCTCGTCAGGGCAGCGCGGTCACGGTCGTGCGGCTGGTCTGCTTCACCGGGAAGTCGCCGAAGGCGGTCATCGCGGTGAGGTCGGCGCTGCTCGAGCTGGTGCCGCCAAGGAATGCGCCGCCCGGCGTCACGTACCAGGTGCTGGTGCCGGTGCCGGCGCCTTCGACCTGGGTGGCGTTGCCCTGGCCCTCCTGCGACATGGACATCGTGAAGGTCGAGGACGTCTTGACTTCGTGCCCCTTGGCGCCGGCCCAGGCGGCCTCGGGACCGATCGTGTAGCTGGTGATCCGGTTGACCGTCGTGGTGCTGCCCGGCTCCTCTTCCTTGCTCGTGGTGGTGTCGGTCCAGGCGTCCCCGGCCTTGAAGCCCTTCATGAGCCGGGGGTAGAAGTCGCGGAGGACCTGCTGGGTGAGCTGGCCGCCCTTCGGGGCGGTCGAGTCGCCCATGACCTTGAAGCCCTCGGTCCGGCCGTCGGCCGTGATGAAGGCGTGGTAGGCCGCGCCCTTCTGCCCCTCGATCATGCCCGGCGCAGTCCCGGGCGGCATCGGGTTCACGGCGGAGGAGTCGAGCACCGCGTGCATGACCTTGCCGCCCGCCGAATCGGTGAGCGTGATGGTCACGAACCCGGTGAGCGTGAACTCGTTCTTCTGCTCGCCCTGCCCGACCGCGCTCAGGTCGACCGCGGAGGTGACGAAGGACTCGATCTTGTACCGGGTGGTCGGCAACGAGTCCGGCCAACCGGCAGCGACCACGCCCACCGCAAGCGGGAGTACGAGCCAGGGAGGTACGCGACGCGACATCGAACCCTCAGGGGTGGAGGTGGTGGGTCCGGCGAGGCACCCGGACCGCCTCCCGGCCCCCGGAGGAATCCGGGCGGCTCGGGCGGCGGTTGGCAGGACCGTAAGCCGAGTTCTGTTCGCCCATTGAACGGGCGGATGATCATCTCTCTAGGACGGCCGTCGCCGGCCGTCTCAAGCAGCCTACCCGCGGCTCTCTCCCCGGAGGGGTGTTCGGGGCGGGCCGCACCTCGCCGCCTATTTGGCCTTGCTCCGACTGGGGGTTACCGTGCCGCCCACCGTTGCCGGGGGCGCGGTGGGCTCTTACCCCACCGTTTCACCCTTGCCTGTGCCCCGAAGGGCCATCGGCGGTCTGTTCTCTGCGGCACTTTCCGTCGGGTCGCCCCGCCTGGGAGTTACCCAGCACCCTGCCCTTTGGAGTCCGGACTTTCCTCGACGGTTTCCCGCCGCGGTCGCCTGGCGAACTCGCCCCCCCAGTTTAGTGC
>JBOHSQ010000276.1:0-8572 GCA_050733295.1 Gemmatimonadales bacterium | reverse complement strand
GTTCCCGGCCGACGTGCTGGGCCGCATTTCCAGCCGGATCGCGAACGAGGTGAACGGCGTGAACCGGGTCGTCTACGACGTGAGCAGCAAGCCGCCCGCCACCATAGAGTGGGAATGAGTATCCCTGCTCTCCGGGACCGACTGGAGGGCGGCGACATGACGGCCGCGGCATCGCGACCGGCGCCGGATCCCGGCCGAGTGCCACCTCTCCCTTAGGGCCCCCAGCTCGCGAAGATCCCGCACACCCCTGCCTTGTCGCTCCCGAGCAGCTCGCGCAGGGTACTGAGGATGAACATGTTCATCACGGCACGGGGCGAGACGTGCAGGCGCCCGAGCTCCTTGGGTGGCGGGAACGTGGCGTGCACCTTGCCGAAGTGACCCAGCCCGAGTCCGTGACCGTTCTCGTGAAGCGCCACCGTCTGCACGTCGATCCCGCCCACGCCGGTCAGCGTCCAGGTGAACCCGTTGTTGTACCAGATCTCCGCGAAGGCGGTGTCCGCGTTGCCGTCCCCGTCGATGTCGGTCGGGTCGCCATTCTCGTCCACCCAGATGAACGGGAAGGTCACGCCGAGCACCTGGGTCGAGGCGCCGGGCCCGAGGACGAGGTCGAAGAACACCGCGGGGATGAAGCCGGTCGTGTTGATGTCCGCTCCGAGCGGGTCGCCGCCGGCGAAGATCGCGCTCGGGAATGTCCCGTCGAAGGGCTTCTTGACCAGGTCGGTGTTGACGCAGCTCAGGCCCTCCCAGGTCCCGAAGCTCGCGTCCACCTGGGGTTCGCCGTCGGCCGGCCCGGTGAACGTGTTCACGGCGCCAAGCGGCGAGAAGAAGTAATGGCGGAGCTGGTTCCCGGTGGTCCCGCGCCTGGGATCGCCCTGGACCCACTGGAACGGGAGCCGGAGGTTCCGGTCGTTGCTGAAGACCACGGACGCACGGTTGGGTGGCGCGCCGGGCGCGAGCAGCAGGAGGGCCTGCCCCACGCGTATCGGCCGCCCCTCCGTGGCGAGCCTGGCATTCACCTCGTCGAGCCCCGTGCTCGTGGCGGTCGCCTCCCCCGAGAGGCTCATTGCCCTGGAGTCGGCAGGGGCGATTGGCTCGGCGTCGGCGGTGCAGGCCGCGGCAAGGATCAGTGATGACAGTCGGAGGACGGAGCAGGGGGCGGATGCCATGGCCGTACTCCCGGAGGGGGAAAGGAGCTGTCCTGCTCGGTGTATGATGTGAAATTCCGGGCCGGTGCACCAGAGCGCGCCAGGCGGACCGCTTTCACGGCGGCGGGTCAAACCTTCTTTTCGTCCAGCAGGCTGAAGAACTCGGCGGGGCTGGTCACGGTGGCGAGCCGGTCGGGGACGTCCGGCTCCTTCGCGAACTGGGCGATGCGGCCGAGGACGGGGAGGTACTGGTTCGAGATCTCGAGGGGGGGCGCCACGATCAGGAACAGGAAGTGGACCGGACGGTCGTCGATCGCTCCGTACTCGAGGCCGGCGTTGTGACGCCCGAAGGCCAGGCGGAGCCGGCTCGCGACCAGCGACCGGCAGTGGGGAATCGCCACGCCCCGGCCCACGCCGGTGGACCCGAGGCTCTCGCGCCGGCGCAGGACCCGTAGCAGCGTCTGGGTCGCACGCTCGTCCAGGCTCAGCAGCTTGGCCAGCTCGTCGAGCACCTGGTCCTTCGTGGACGCACGAAGGTCGAGGGAAACGGCGTCGTCGGAAAAGAAGTCGCGGAGCTGCATGGGGCGGGGAACTTAGGCCGCGCCGCTCCGGGGTGTCAATTGCGCCGGTCGCGCCCGCGTTGATCCGGTCCCGCGCGGCAAGTATCTTTGCGCCATGAAGTTGCCCTGTCCCTCCCCGCATCCCTTCGCCCTCATCCTCGCTCCGATGGCGGGGGTGTCGGAGGCCCCGTTCCGGCAGATCTGCCGGACTCACGGGGCCGACCTGGTGATGTCGGAGTTCCTCTCCTCGGAGGCGATCCGGCGCCGGATCACCGCCACGCTCGAGGGGGCGGAGTTCGAGGCGTGCGAGCGGCCCATCGGCATCCAGATCTATGGCAGTGATCCGGCGGCAATGGCGGAAGCCGCCGGCCTCATCACCGAGCACTACCTCCCCGAGTTCATCGACATCAACTTCGGTTGCCCGGTCAAGAAGGTGGTGCAGCGGAATGGCGGCTCCGGATGCCTCCGCGACATGCCGCTGGTCACCCGGATCATCCAGGCCGTCGTCTCGGCGACCCACCTCCCCGTGACCGTGAAGACCCGGAGCGGGTGGAGCGACGACACCCGTGACCCGGTGGGCATCGCCCTCCGGATGCAGGACGCGGGCGCGCGCGCCTTCACGCTGCACGCTCGCACCCGCACCCAGATGTTCACCGGCCGGGCCGACTGGGACGAGATCGCCCGGGTGGTGGAAGCGCTCCAGGTGCCGGTCATCGGCAACGGCGATATCCAGGCGGCGGACGACGTGGTACGCATGCGTGACCATACCGGCTGCGCCGGGGTGATGGTGGGCCGCGGCGCGTTCGGCAATCCGTGGCTCTTCCGCGATGCGCGGGCCCTCCTCGAGGGGGCGCCACGTCCACCGGCCCCCGACGCCGAGGAGCGATTCCGCATTGCGCTCGCGCATGCGCGGCTCGCGCTCCGGCTCCAGGGCGACAGCCGCCGGACGATGGTGGAGTTCCGGAAGCACTTCGGCTGGTACACGCGTGGCTTGCCGCACGCCACCGACCTGCGGCAGCGGCTCTTCCAGGTGGAGTCCATCGCCCAGGCCGAGGAGATCTTCGTGCGGTATCTCGAGCCGGCGGCGCGCGCAGCGTGAGGCCGGACCAGCTCGAGGCCCTCCTGGCGGATGTCGCCGCGGGGCGCCTCGACCCGGCCGCCGCCCTGGAGCGCCTGCGCCACTTTCCCGGCGAGACTCTCGCCTTCGCCCACATCGATCACCACCGCCACCTGCGCAGCGGGCACCCCGAGGTGGTGCTCTGCGAGCGGAAGTCGGTCGAGCAGGTGGTAGCCATTTGCGATCGCCTGGCCGCCGCGAGCGGCGGGTTCCTCGGGACGCGGGTGACGTCGGAACACGGGGCCGCGCTGGTGCAGCGCTTCCCCCGGGCCGCCTGGAGCGAGCTCGCGCGCACGGTGTGGCTCGCGCCCGACCCACGCCCCGCGCCGCGGGGTCGTGGACCGATCTTGGTCGTTTCGGCGGGCACCAGTGACCTCCCCGTCGCCGAAGAGGCGGCGGTGACGGCCGAGGCCTTCGGCAACCCGGTGGAACGCCTGCCCGACGTGGGGGTTGCCGGCTTGCACCGCCTCCTGGGGGCCAGCGAACGCCTTTCGCGGGCCGCCGTGGTCATCGTCGTGGCCGGCATGGAGGGGGCCTTGCCCAGCGTGGTGGGCGGGCTGGTTGGCGTGCCGGTCGTGGCCGTCCCGACCAGCGTGGGGTACGGGGCGTCGTTCGGCGGGCTGGCGGCCCTGCTGGGAATGCTCAACAGCTGCGCCGCGGGAGTGGCGGTGGTGAACATCGACAACGGTTTCGGCGCTGCGGCGGCGGCGTCCCGCATCAACCAGGCCGGCTGAATGCGCCGAATCCTCCCGGTCGGGCGTGATCCTTCATTTGAATGGCTGGACCTCGTCGCCCCGGAGCGGGACGAGCTCGAGGTGGTTGCGCGGGACCTCGGGTTTCCCGAGGAATCGGTGCAGGACAGCCTCGAGCCCGAGCACCTCCCCAAGCTCGAGCGCTTCGGCGACCGCACGTTCCTGCTGCTGCGCTCCTATGACGAGACCTGCGGAGAGGACGCGGCAACGGTCCAGGCCGTGAGCAACAAGGTCGCGCTCTTCCTCGCCCCCGGACGGATGGCCACCATCCACCGTCGCGAGGAGAGTTACCTCGCGAGGGTCGGGGAGGCGTGGGCCGTGGCGGGCGAGTCGCCCCGCCCCAGCCAGCCGGAGCTCCTCGCCGCGGTGGTGGAGGCGGCGGTGAGCACCTTCACCCGCCCCCTCGAGCACGCGGAGGACGGGCTCGACGTGATCGAGGAACGGCTTTTCTCGCGCGCGGGCCCTACGGCGGATCTCGAGGAGCTCCATTTCCTGAAGCGACGGATCTCCTCCTTCAAGCGCCTGCTCTGGCATTCGCTCGCGGTGATCCAGCGCCTGCCGGAGCAGGGAGGTGGCCGCCACGCGGCGCTGTACCAGGACCTGCGCGAATCGGCCGAGAGCCTCTACTACTATGCCGACGAGCTCCTTGAAAGCGCCAACAACCTCCTGGGCCTGCAGCTCTCGCTCGCGTCGCACCGGACCTCCGAAGTGATCCGCGTGCTCACGGTCTTCTCGGTGTTCTTCCTCCCACTCACGTTCATCGTGGGCGTGTACGGCATGAATTTCGTCCACATGCCCGAGATCCCGTGGCGCTGGGGATACCTGGCGGTCTGGGCCCTGATGCTGCTGGTTACGGGGTCGATCCTCTACTGGTTCCGGAAGCGGGGGTGGCTGCGGTGGTGACGTCCCAGCTCTGGCTCGCGGCGATCGGAGTGGCACTCGGCGCGGTGGGTGGCTTCACCCTGGGTGGCATCAGGCGCTCCCAGCGCCGCCCGGCGCCGCCGCGCGGCGTGGCGCCACATCTCCTGCCCGATCCCGCGCTGGCGTGGCTACGGCGGTCCATCGCGGCGGGTGGGGTGTGGACCCTCGAGGCCGCGGAGGGCGGGGGACGGCTGCTGCATCACGCACTCGACCCGCAGGTGCCCCTCGATGACGAGCTGGCGGCTGCGGTCGAGACCCGGCTCGAGACGCTGGCCCGCGGTCCGGCGGGCGGTCACGTGGAGCGGCTCTCCGGCGGCACGCTGGTGGCCGAGGCGGGGAATGGCACGGCCGCCGGTGCACTGCTGGCGCGCGACGCCGGGGTCGACGCCATCGAGGACGCGCACTACGCGCTGGCTGAACTGCTCGAGGGCCTGCGCCAGCGCCCGGTCGTCCGCGAGATCGGGCGGCCCCAGGACCAGGGCACCGGTGAGTCGGTTGAGAGCGTGGGGCTGCGCCTGGCGGCGCAGATCGAGCGGGCGACCGGCGGGCAGGTGGTGGTGGCCGCGGCGATGGCCGATGGTGTGCGCGTCATCGGTACCTCGCCGAGCGCCGATCCGCGGTTGCGCGGGGTCGAGGCCCCGCCCGACTCGTGGCTCGCCAAGGCGGTGCAGGGCACCGAGCCCGACGGCCCGCTCGCTGCCGATCCCCTCGATGATGTCGTACCCGACCGCCGGCGGCGCGCCGGTGAGTGGCACGTGCGGACCATCCGCAGTGAACACGAGGCAGTGGGGGCGGTCGCCGTGCTGCTCGGCCCCGACCAGCCGCTGGCCGGCGCGATGGCCGCGGAGATGGCCGGGGCCCTCACCAACGCCGGTCCCCGGTTGTTCGAGGCCCGGGCGCTGCAGCAGAGCCGGCACGGCATGATGACCGACGCGCTCACCGGCCTGCCGAACCGGCGGGGCCTCGACGCGGTGCTGTTCCGCCTCGGCGACCCCGCGGGTGTCTACGTCGCGGCGGATCTCGACAAGTTCAAGACCCTGAACGACACACTTGGGCACGCCGCCGGCGACGCCGCGCTGGTGCACTTTGCCAAGGTGCTGCGGGCGCAGGTGCGCGGCTCCGATGTGGCGGCGAGGGTCGGGGGCGAGGAGTTCGCCATCTGGCTCCCGGGCCAGACGCTGGAGGAAGGCGTCAGGGTGGCCGAGCGCATCCGCAACCACCTCGGCACCTCGCGCCTTGCGTGGCAGGGACACCAGTGGCCGATGAGCGCGTCGTTCGGCGTCGCGGCCTGTCCCGAAACGACGCGCCACCGCGAGAACCTGGCCCAGCAGGCCGACGCGGCGCTGTATCGCGCGAAGGAACTGGGCCGGAATCGCGTGGAGACGGCGACCAAGCGCAGCGGGAAGTAGTCCTTGCCTCGGAACCCCCACCAGCGTACAATTCTTGGACACCTCTACGGGGGCGATCGGCTTCGACGGGTCAGTCGAAGGGAGGGCAGCGTGCCGAGGTCCAGGCCACCTCGTTAAACCGCTTGGAATGTTTCAATTGCCAACTCTGATCTGGCACTGGCTGCGTAAGCTGAGCTAGTCTCGCTTCACGCACCTCCGACGCGGGAAGCCCGCCTGGGGCGGCTCGCGAAGGATCGCAAATCCGGGCTGGTCGCCGGGGTGCCCCGACACCGGTGACGAGAGCTTTGGGGATTGGCGCCGCGGTCGTCGGTCCGTCACCGCCGCGGTGCGACATCGAGACGGGCCTACGCACGTAGCGGCCGGCCTGGATGCTGGTTCGGACCAGGGTTCGATTCCCTGCGCCTCCACTGTGGATCGAAGGTCGAAGGTCGAAGGTCGAAGGAATGACCCTCCGGCTTTCGGCCTTGTACTTTATGGGCTGGTGCCGCCCGTCCTTCGACCCTCGACCTCCTTGTCCGTGACCGACCTCCTCTCCCAACTCCAGTCCGCGCTCGGCACGGCCTACCGGATCGAACGTGAGCTCGGCGGCGGGGGCATGAGCCGGGTGTTCCTCGCCGAGGAGGCGCGGCTCGGGCGCAAGGTGGTTGTCAAGGTGCTCCCGCCCGGGATGTCGGCGGCGGTCCAGACCGAGCGCTTCGAGCGCGAGATCCAGCTGGCCGCTTCCCTGCAGCACCCGCACATCGTGCCGCTCCTCACCGCGGGCGCCGCCGGCGACCTCCTCTACTACGTGATGCCGTTCATCGAGGGCGAGTCCCTCGATGCGAAGCTTGCCCGCGAGGGCGCGCTGCCCGTGCCTGAGGCGGTGCGCATCCTCCGCGATGTCGTGGATGCGCTGGCCTACTCCCACGGCCGCGGCGTCATCCACCGGGACATCAAGCCCGCCAACGTGATGCTCTCCGGGCGGCACGCGATGGTCACCGACTTCGGGGTGGCCAAGGCGGTGACCGCATCCAGCCAGGGCGCCGGCTCGCTTACCTCCCTCGGCATTGCATTGGGCACTCCGGCATACATGGCGCCCGAACAGGCGGCGGCCGATCCGAACGTGGATCATCGCGCCGACCTCTACGCCATCGGGGCAGTGGCGTACGAGATGCTTGCCGGCCGGAAGCCCTACGAGGCTCCCACCCCGCAGGCGATGCTGGCCGCGCATGTCTCGGGCTCGCCCGACCCGGTGTCCCGATATCGCGCCAGCATCCCGCCTGCGCTGGCGGGCGCGGTGATGCGCTGCCTGGAAAAGCATCCGGCCGACCGTTGGCAGAATGCTGCCGAGCTGGGGCAAGCGCTGGAGGCGGCGATCACGCCGAGCGGTGGGACCACTCCGGTCTCTACTGCACCTTATCCCGCTGCGGCGGAGTCCCGGCAAGGGCACGCGGCACGGGTGGCAGCGCTCTTCGCGTTCGCGGCTCTCGGTGTCACGGTGCTCGCCTTCGCGGCGACCCGGATCGCAGGACTCCCGGATTGGGTCTGGATGGGTGCCGCCGCGCTGATGGCCATCGGCTTCCCGATCATGCTTTACACCAGCCGCCTCGAGCGGCGCAGGGCGGAGGCGCTCACCCGGGGCACACTCCGGTTCGAGCCCGAGCCCGCGCACCACGGCTGGTTCACCTGGCGCCGTGCACTGCTGGGCGGGGCCCTCGCGCTGGGCGGGCTTACCATCCTCGCCGTGGGCTATGCGGGGGCACGCGCGCTCGGCATCGGCCCCGGGCGGACGCTCGTCTCCAGCGGTCTCCTCGGTGCGACCGATCGCCTGATCCTCGCCGACTTCGCCAACCGCACCAGCGATTCGACCCTGGGGCCGTCGCTGACCGAGGCGCTCCGGGTGGACCTGGCCCAGTCGAAGGTCGTGCGGTTGCTCGGCGCTCGGGAAATCGCCGCCGCCAGGATCAGGATGCAGCTGCCGGCCGACGCGCCCGCAGACGAGGCGGTGGCGCTCGAGATCGCCAAGCGGGAGGGCGCCAAGGCCGTGATCGCGGGGGAGATCGCCCCGCTCGGCAGGGGCTTCGTCCTCACGGCCCGGGTCATCGAAACGGCCACCGGCGAGGAACGGGTGGCCGTGCGGGAGACGGCGGCCGACCCCGACCACCTCCTCTCCGCCCTCGACGACCTCTCCGCCAGCCTGCGCGAGCGCGTCGGCGAGTCGCTCAAGTCGATCCGCGCGGGCGAGCCGCTCGAGCGGGTGGCAACGCCGTCGCTCGAGGCCCTGCGGGTGTATTCCGCGGGTGTCCGGGCGTTTGAAGAGGGCGACTACGAGGATGCGGTGCCGCTGCTCGAGAAGGCGATCCGGGCCGATTCCGGATTCGGGATGGCATGGCGAAAGCTCGCGGTCACGCTGGGGAATCTGGGGACCCGCCGAACCGAGGCCCGCGATGCGGCGCAACGCACCTACCAGCTGCGCGACCGCCTCCCGCCGGTGGAGCGCTACCTCGCCGAGGCGCTCTACTTCAGCAACGTCGAGTTCGCTCCGGACCGCGCCATCGCTGCTTACCGTGCGGCGCTCGATTTCGATCCTGCCGAGACGGCGGCACGCAACAACCTGGGGCTGATGCTCAACCGGGTGGAGCGGTTCGCCGAGGCGGAGGTGGTCCTGCGGCAGGGCTTGGAACAATCC
>JBOHSQ010000275.1:0-5105 GCA_050733295.1 Gemmatimonadales bacterium | reverse complement strand
GTTTCGCGGTGGCCAAGAGCCAGGCCCCCGGCTTGTCCGGGACGCCCGACACCGGCCATTTCTCGAGCGCGGCGACGAAGGCGTCCTGGGCCAGGTCCTCGGCCTGGCCCACGTCACCCACCAGGCGCGTCAGGGTCGCGATCAGCCTGGGGGACTCGATCCGCCAGACCGCCTCGACGACGCGATGGGCCTCTGGTGCGGCGCGGGACCCGGGCTCTGAAGCTGGCATCGGCGATCCTGTGAGGACCGCCGAATACTAGCCCCAGGCCCGGAGCGCCGGCCTGCCGCGAATCAGGACGTGGTCTGGCGGAGCTGTTCCGACCGGGCGCGGAGACGTTCCTCCTGCTCCCGGAGTTCGGGAGTGAATTCGGCGCCGAAGTCGTCGGCTTCGAACACCGGACGGATTTCGAGCACCGACTCACCCTGGGTCGGATTGGGGCAGCGCCTGGCCCATTCGATGGCCTCGTCGAGCGACTTCACCTGCCACAGCCAGTAGCCGGCGATGAGCTCCTTCGTCTCGGAGAAGGGACCGTCGATGACGGTCCGCTTGGTGCCCGAGAACCGGACACGCTTGCCCTTCGAACTCGGGTGCAGGCCCTCACCGGCCAGCATCACCCCGGCGTTCACCAGTTCCTCATTGTACTTGAGCATGGCGGTCAGCAGCTTCTCGTCGGGCAGCACGCCCGCCTCCGTCTGCTGGTCGGCCTTCACCAGGACCATCACGCGCATTGTCGCATCCTCCGATTTGTGGTCGTTGCCGTGTGTCTCTACCAAGTACGTCGAACGAGGCGTCCCGGAATCGACACGGTTCTCCCTCCGTACCCGGGAGGGGCGCCGGGGGTGCTTTGACGCGACAAGCGGGGGCCCGGCGGACCTTCAGTACCGGGCTGCGACCCGGACCAGCAGCAGCCGCCCGATCCGTGGCGCTCCCGGCATCGAGACGTACTCCCGGTCGAGGAGGTTGGTGGCGTCGAGCGTGACGGTGCCGCCCCTGAGCCACGAGATGGGGGCTCCCACCCCAGCGTCCAGCACCGCGTAGCCCGGCACGTCGCCGCGATACACGCCGGATCTCGCCGGGAACCCCGACTCGGCCCGTCCGGAGACCGAAGCCCAGAGTCCGTTCGATCGCCATCGCAGGGCGAGCGCTCCTCGGTTCCGGGGCGCGTTCAGCGCCACGTCACTGATGCCCGCCTCACCCTCGAAGAGGTCCTCGCTTACCCACGAGAACCGTCCCGCCACCGTGAATCCCCCGCCGGCATCGAGCCCCAGGTCGAGGTCCACACCCCAGAAGTCCGCCTCGCCGCCCTGCCGCGGGATGAGGAGGATGGCGGTCGGGTCCACCGCGCCGGACGGCGACACCGTGCCGAGGGGAAGCCGGGCAACCTCCGTGGCGATGGAGACCGCCGACTCCTCGGGGTAGCCCACCTGCACGAGGTAGGTAGCCAGAGCCGGGGCGTCGAGGAAGGCGTTGGGGGTCTGGACCGAGAGTGCGCTGCCGACGTTCGAGATGGTGGAGTGGTAGGCATCCACCGCCACGGTGAGGCGCCCGCCCAGCTCGCCGCGCCAGCCCGCCTCGAACGCGGTCGTGATCGAGCGGCGCGCAGGCGGGACATCGGTCACGCGAGCCGGGTCCACCGCCACGAATCCGCCCGTCGCTGGATCGAGCGCCCCGAGCAACGTCGGGACCTGCGCCGGCGTCGGAGCCGGCACTCCGTCCAGGGCCCCGGCCGCCGCCTGCTGAACCGCGTCCCAGTACGCCGTGCCTTCCGCCGGGACATACGCCGAGGGACCACCCATCGATGCCGGCGTGAACGGCGAGCGCATGCAGAGCCCGCCCACCCCGCCGCAGTCACGGCGGAAGGTCCACGCCTGGAACGAACCCGCCCCCCGGATGTCGTATCCCAGCGGCTGGAGGGCGTCGCTGACGGAGAGGTCGAGGAAGAGGTCGTTGGCCACCGGGGTGCTCGATGCCCGGTTGAATGTGAAACGGAAGGCCTGGCCTTCCCGCGGCTGCCACACCAGTCCCAGGCGTGGAGCCACCTCGAAGTCGGCGAGCCGGCTGTGGTGATCGGCCCGCACCGCGGCGAGGAGCTCGAGGCGCGCCGCCGCCTCGAGCACACCCTCCACCCAGGCGCCAGCCTGCCAGATGTCGTCATCGTCTTCGTTGCGGCCGTGAACCGTGCCGCCGGTCCTTGGGATGATTCGCTGGCCATCCAGTCCGAAGCGGAGCGGCACCGGGCCCGCGTCCGCCCCACCCTGCGCCTGGGCGGCCCACATGCTGGACTCGTCCACCACTGGCAGGCCGTTGCGAAGGAAGTAGGAGTCCCCGGCGTCGTTGACGTTGACGAACGCGTTGGCGAGGAACCGACTTCCCTCTGCCCGGAGCTGGGCGTAGCTGGTGCGCCAGTTGCGCAACTGCACCCCGCCGACCTCCGTCAGGTCCACCGCGTGCACCGCCACGGCCGCGCCGGCCCCCGCCACGGCGGTGGTATGCGGCGTGGCTGCCCAGTCGGCCCTGACCTCGGTCGAGTAGCGCTGCGTGAGCGTGGTGTGAGGGAACGAGTCCGCCGGATCGGTGATCGGCCAGTTCTCGCCCGTAAGGTAGGTGCCCGAGGCCTTGATGCCGATGCGGTCAGCAGGACGGACAGCGTAACGGACCCCACCCTGGACCACCGATCGGGAGCCCGCCGTGAGTGACGCCGCCCCGCCCCGCTCGTCGAGTGGGGAGCGGGTGATGAAGTGCACGACGCCGCGGTCGGCATCGGGGCCGTAGAGTGCGGAGCTCGGCCCCCGCACCACCTCAACGCGGGCGAGGTCCTCATCGGCGAGCGGGACCAGGTATGGCACGTTGAGCCGGAGTGCCGGGACCGAGGCCACGCGGTAGTCGGTGAGCATGAGGAGCGCGGCGGAGTTGACGCTCCCCGGTCCGCGGGTCGAGATGCTGGCCTGCATCAGGCCCTTCTCCGCCACGACGAGCCCGGGAACCGTCTCGAGCTGGCGTGCGGGGCCGCCCAGGGAGACTTCACGTCCAAGCCGGTCTCCACCGAGCACCGTCACGGCGGTGGGGGCATCGAGTGTCGAGCCCGCGCCCCGTTCCGGGGTCACCACCTGGTCCGCCAGCCGGTGCACCCGGACGAGGTCAATCCGCGCCGGCCCGACGTCCGGCATGGAGATGGCCGTGGCGCGGTACCCGGGAAAAACGGCCTGAAGCCGGAGCCCCGTCGCGGGAGTCACCAGCCGGAAAGCGCCTCGCGCCCCGGCCGTACCTCGCGCCAGCACGGTACCGTCCGTCGCCAACACCCTGACCTCGGCTCCGGGCAGGGGGAGGCTCGTCGTGGAATCCATGACGACACCGGTGACGACGGTCTGGGCGGCGCCGGGACGAACCGCGAAGCCGGCGGCGAGCAGGAGCACGGTGAATGGGGCAAGGCGCAGGTGCGACTCCGACCCGGGGCCGCACTATGCTCCGCCGCCTGCCGCCGTGCGTCAACGGGGTTCGGTCGGCGGGACGGGGACGGGGCAGCGGAGCGGTCGGCTCACCGATTTCGCCCGCCGGCTTTCAAACAGCCACCGGGCGACGTCGGCGTGGATACCCTTCGAGACCGCGATGCGCCCGAGCGTGGCATCGTCCACCTGGCTCGAGGGTAGTTTGACAAGGCCTATTTTTGGGTTATATTCGGGTGCAGAAATACCGAACATAACCCGAAAATCGCCGCCCATGCCCCCCACCAAGCTCCCCGGACCAGCCCGCCTCGCCCCCTCGCTCTACCGGCCCCGCACCCCAGCCCGGCCCCGGACCAACCCGGCTCCTGACACCCGCGCGAACGCCGGGGCCGAGGTCTGCCCCGAGTGTGCCGGGCCGGTCGCCCGCGCGTCGGGCTGCCTGCAATGTGTCCAGTGCGGGTGGGGGCGGTGCGCCTGACCCAGGCTCGGCCCCGGCGTCCTCGTGTCCACCCAGCTCTCCCTTCCCATCCTGCAGGACCCACCTCCGTGGCGGGCGCTCGGCGCGCGGGGGCGGGAGCGGACGGAGTCCGCGGCCCCGGCCCCGGTCAGGCCCTCCGGCGCCTTCTCCCGCCCCCGCACCACGGTGGTCGAGTTCGTGGCGTTGCCGGTGCGGTCGGTGCTCAACACGCCGGGCAGCACCGGCATGGGATTCTGGTCGCTCAACCCGTACGTCGGGTGCGAGTTCGGCTGCTCCTACTGCTATGCCCGCGACACGCATCGCTGGGCGGTAGACAGGCGGACGGCCGGGCAGGCGGGCGGGCCGGCAGACGACCGCTCCCGCCCTGATCCCGATGAGGACTTCGAGCACCGCATCCTGGTCAAGCTCGACGCTCCCGACGTCCTGGCCCGCACCCTCCAGCCGGCGCGGCTCCGGGGACGGCCGCTGGTCATCGGCACCGCCACCGATCCCTACCAGCCGGCGGAACGCAAGTTCGAGGTGACGCGCGGGGTGCTCGAGGCTCTCCTGGGCTTCACCGGGCTCGAGATCGGCCTCATCACCAAGTCGCCGCTGGTCACCCGGGACATCCCCCTGCTGGCGCGGCTGGCGGAGCGGCACGAGGTGAGCGTGAACATCTCGCTCGCCGCACTGGACCCGCACCTGATCCGGCGGATCGAGCGCCGCTCGCCCGGCCCGCGCGCGCGGCTTCGTGCCCTCGGGGAACTCACCCGCGCCGGCCTCCGCGCCGGCCTGATGCTCGCGCCGGTGCTGCCCGGCATCAGCGACGGCCACGCCGCGCTCGACGCGCTCATCGGCGCGGCCCGGGAGGCGGGGGCGCAGTGGGTCTTCGCGGCCCCGCTCCGGATGAACGACCCCACCCGCCGGGTGTTCCTGCCGCTGGTCGCACGCGAGTTCCCCGCGCTGGCGGCGCGCTACCAGCGCGCCTACGGCGGCCGGATGAACGTCGGGCGCGACTACGCCCGCGCGCTGCAGGACCGGGTGCAGGCGCTGCGGCGCAAGCACGGGATCGAAGCCCGGTCGTCGGGCCATCACCCATGAGGTCCGTCCTCTTCATCGACCCGCCGGCCTTCTGCACCACCGTCGAGGCGCTGGCGGTCCCCGCGCTTCGCGGGCGTCCGCTCGCCGTGGCGCTGCCCGGCGC
>JBOHSQ010000274.1:0-21286 GCA_050733295.1 Gemmatimonadales bacterium | reverse complement strand
GCTCACCTGTTGCATCATCGCTTCCCGCTGCCTTCGCAGGCCACGCGCGCATACAGAAAGTCGAGCCCGCGGGTCTGGCCCTCGACGGGTCCCTCCACGCGCGCGAGCAGCGAGTCCGATCCGCGGCGGAGGTACATGATCCGCTGGGGGAAGTCGTGCTGCGGGTTGGTGAACACCACCATGGAGTCGTTCACGATCGTGGCCGCGAACGCCGCCTGCCGCTGCCCCGACGGCCAGGCGACGAACTGGAGCCTGCCGCCCTGGGTCTCGATGCGAGCCAGCTCCCAGCTCAGGACCGAGTCCGCGCGCGATGCCCGGCTCATCCCCAGCAGCAGGCCTCCGACCGGCCTCATCCACTGCTCCTCGACCGTCCGCCTCGGCGATTCGGCGCGCCAGCAGCCCGTCATCCATTGCAGGCGTGCCGCTTCGGCCGTTCCCTGGGCGGCGAGCGGAGTGGCGCAGAGAACCAGCGCCACCGTGAGCTGAACCAGTCGCATGCGTGAGCCTCCGCGGTGGGATGTCGTTCCCGGGCTACCTGAATAATGTCACGCGCACCGGCGCCCGGGCAGGCGAAGGGGCCGGATCGCGAGACCCGGCCCCGAATGGTATTGATGATGCCTACCGCGTCGAGTCGATCATGACGCGCAGGGAGAACCTGAATTCCTCGGCCAGGTGGCCGACCTCCACCTCGGGCCCCGCGTCAGGTGACACCAGGGCGCTCACTCGCTCCAGGTTCACGCGGGCCTTCTGGTACGACTCGTCGGCGTCCAGCGCCGCGGCATAGGCCGCCTTCGCCGCCACCGGGCTCCCGGCGCGCTCCAGGGCATTGCCCAGGTTGTTCTGGAACACCGGCGACCGCGGCTTCAGCTCGACCGCGCGGGCCAGGGGTCCGAGCGCCTCCTGCGGCATCCCCTCCTTGAGGTACAGCACGCCCAGGTTGTTCAACGCCCACGCGTCGTGCTCGTCGAGGATCAGGGCCTGGCGATAGGCGCTCACCGCGCCCTCGGGATCCCCGGTCTCCTCGTAGGCCCGCCCCAGGAGCCGGTAGCCCTCGGCGACGGTCGAGTCGGTTGCGATCGCCGTCTCGATGCGGTCCAGCGCCTCGCGCGGACGGCCCAGCTCGAAGAGCACCCGCGCCGAGTTGTACAGCGACTTGAGGTGCGCAGGGTCGCGGGACAGCGCGCTGTCGAAGGCAACCATCGCCCGCTCGGGCTCTCCGCCCTTCCAGCTCGAGTAGCCCAGCATGTACCAACCCCACGGATTCTCCGGCTTCCGTGCCGAGTACGCCTCGAACCCCCGCGCCGCTTCCGCATACCGCCCGGCCCTGAGGGCCTCTTCCGAGTCCTCATAGGTGGGCGGCACGGCGTCCAGCACGGCCACCGCGGTCGAGCGGAGGGTGGTGGTCACCGTCGAGGCGGGCACGACCGGCGCGGACGCTCCCGCGGTCCCGGTGGGCGAGGACGTGGACTTCTGCTCGCCGCCGCACGCGAGCAGCAGGAAAGGCGCGGCCAGGAACATCGCGACGGAACGGGACAGCGTGCGGGACGACATGCAACTCCTCCGGGTTGGGCGCCGCAAGGGCGCGTGTACCGGAGGGATCAGGCAATGGGGGGGCCATGGGCGGTGAAACCGCGGCCGACGCGAACCGGTTGGAATTCCTTGGGTTGCAGAGCCGGTGATGGGACGGTCCCTCGGCTCCGTGTCCCGCTGTGCACGAACCGGCCGTCCGCGCGGTGTCCATCCGGACACGCACGCTCGAGCCCGGGCCCCGACTATTCTCTCCTGATCCCCAGCCTCCTGAGGATCTTGAGCAGGCTCGCATGGTCGCTCAGGCCCAGGGCCTCCGCGGTGCGCGTCACCTGCCAGCCATGGCGTTCCAGCGCCGCCACGACGATGCGGCGCTCCGCCTCGAGCTTGAGCTCCCGGTAGCCCTGCGGCGCCTCGCCATCGCCGCGCTCGCCCCGCACCTCGGGCGGCAAGTGCTCCAGCCGGATGACCTCACCGTCCGCCGCGACCACCGCCCGCTCGACCGCGTTGCGCAGTTCGCGGGCGTTGTTGCGGCGCCAGTCGTGGGAAGCCAGGGCCGCTGCCGCTTCGTCGCTCAGTTTCCGCGGCAGGAGGCCGAATCGCGCGCAGGTCTCATCCAGGAAGCGGCGCGCGATCAGGGGGATGTCCTCCCGGCGCTCTCGCAGCGCCGGCACCCGCAGCACGTGGACGTTGAGCCGAAAGAGCAGGTCCTCGCGGAACCGCCGCTCCGCCACGTCGCGCTCGAGGTCCCGATGGGTCGCCGCCAGGAGCCTCGCCTCGACCTTCCTCGGCGTCACGGCGCCGAGCCGGGTCACCTCGCGGGCCTCGATGGCGCGCAGCAGCTTGGCCTGCGCCTGGGCAGCCAGCTCGCCGACCTCATCGAGAAACAGCGTTCCGCGTCCCGCGGCCTCGAACGCGCCCGCGCGCGCGGCGACGGCCCCGGTGAACGCGCCGCGCTCGTGGCCGAACAGCTCGCTCTCGATGAGCTGGTCCGGCAGCGCGGCGCAGTTGATGGGGACGAAGGGCTGCGTGGCCCCCGGTCCGAGCCGGTGGAGGTCCCGGGCGACCAGCTCCTTGCCCGACCCACTCTCGCCCAGGATCAGCACCGGGCTCGGGATGGCGGCCAGGCGGCCGACCTGGGCGCGCAGATCCTCGAGGGCCTTGCTCCGGCCGACCAACGACGATTCGCCCAGGCGCGACTGCAGCGCGAAGACCTCGTGCCGGAGCCGGCGCCGTTCGAGCGCGCTCGCGATCTCCTGGGCGACGCGTTCCACCGGTTCATCCTTCGCCACGAAGCCGTAGGCGCCGAGCCGGACCGCCTGGACGCACCGATCGAAGTTCCCGGTCCCGGTGTACACGATGACCGGGGTCTCGATGCCCTTCCGCGCCAGCTCCGCCAGCACCGTGAAGCCGTCCGTCCCCGGCATTTCGAGGTCGAGCACGATCGCGTCCACCTCGTGGGACTCGAGCAGCGCGAGCGCGGCATCCCCGCCGGCGGCCACTATCGTCTCGTGCCCGGCCACCCGGCGGAGGTCGTACGCCTGCTGCTCCGCCACGTGGGGGAGGTCGTCCACGATGAGTACCCGCGTCACTCGCTGCCTCCGGCTGCCGGCGCGGTCGGGAGCGCCAGCTCGACCATGGTGCCCCGACCGGGCTCCGTGGAGATGCGGAACGCGCCCCCGAGTTCCTCGACCAGCCGGCGGACCACCGCGATGCCGGTCCCGCTGCCCGAGGGCTTCGTAGTGAAGGACCCCGCAACGGCGCGCTCGAGCTGGGCGCGCGACATCCCGCGCCCCGAATCGGTCACGGTGCAAAGCACCCTGCCACCCGCGGTGGCCGTCAGGATCGTCACGCTGCCCGTCCGGTCGAGGCTCTCGATCGCGTTCGCCACCAGGTTGCCGAGGATCCTCCGCGCGGCGACCTCGTCGCACCGGACGCGCGGCAGGTCGCGCGCGAGCTGGAGCCGGACGGGGCTGCCTTCGTGCTCCGCCGCCACCGCCTCCGCCACGGCGTTCAGGTCGCATCCGGTGGTGCGCACCGGGTTCCGGCGGGCATAATCACGCGAGAGTTCCTCGAGGTACTCGAGGCTCCTCGTGAGTGTCGGCTCCCGTTCCAGGAATACGGCCGGAAGTGCCTGCGGTTCGTCGCGCGCCACCTGGGCCAGGTGCCGGAGCACGTTCCGGATCGGACCCAGGCCGTTCTTGAGGTCGTGATTCACCTGCCTCGCCAGGTCCCCCGTGGCTGCCGCGCGCTCGGCCTCCCGCAGCCGGACGACGCTGCTCCGGAGCCGCCCGGTCATCGCCGCGAGCGTGCCGGCCAGGGCGCCCAGTTCGTCGTCGCGCCCGACGTCGAAGGTCGCGTGAAGCTGGTCGAGATCCACCAGCTCCGCGGCAAGCGCAAGCTGGCGCACCGGCCGGACCAGCCGGCTCGAAAGCCACGCGGCGAGGGCGAGCGCCGTACCGAGCGCCAGCACGAGGGCCCCGGCGAGCGAGCGGTCGACGCTGCGCTTGAGGGCGGCCACTCCCGCTGGATCATGGTGCAGGGCGATCGCCCCGGCCGATTCCGCCCCGTCCACCGGGGAGATGACCCGGAGCGGCACCGACGCGGCGATCGGCGTTTCGGGCGGCGCGCTGTCTCCGGGGGTCACGCTCAGGGCGATGCCGGGAGCTACCGCGGTATCCGCCGGTGTGACGTCGGCCAGCAGCCGCCACCCGGCCAGTGCGTGGACCCGTCCCGCGAGCGCCAGGGTGTCGAGCGAGACCAGTCCGAGCGGCCTCGCGGTGGAAAGCGGGATCGGCGCGACGGTTGGCGCACCCCCCTCCCGGCTCAGCGAGCCGACAAAGGCGGCGCCCTCGCGGCCGTAGTCATTCCTGAATTGTCCCGAAGCCAGCACCACGCCATCCGGATCGTACAGCTCGAGCCCGTCCAGGCCCGCGAGCAACATCGCGTCCACGAGATGGTTCCGGAGCCACGAGAGCTCGGCCTCGTTCCCTCTCGCGGCCAGCCACACCCGGTTGTCGGCCTCGAGCTGCCGGGCCACGTCGCCGGTGGCGCGTTGCAACTCCCGGTGCGCCCCGCCCAATGCTTCCCGGACGCGGTCCGCAATCGCCGCAACCCGGCGCTCCTCCTCCTCGGCCACCCTGCCGACCAGCCTCTGGCGCACCGCCAAGCCCAGGGCGAGCACCGGGAGCATCGCGCCCACCGCAAGCGCCAGGAAGAGTCGGGTGCGGAACGTCATCGATCGGATTCGCCGGCCCTTGGCTGGTTTGACGTCTCGCCCGGGCGGAATGCGGCGATCCGAACGCCGCCGTCCGGATCGGTGACGAGCGCCGCCGCTCCGCGACGCACGATCACACGGGCACGAGTCTCCACCAGCGGGATCACCCGCCACGACGCAGGAATGGGGGGGACACCGGCACAGCTCTCGGGTTGCGCCACCGGAAGCGGCAGGATGGTGGGCCCGCCTCCCACCGACATCGGGTCGATTGGGCCGGGTGCGAGGGTGGTCCCGCGCCGCGCGCCGAGCGCGGCGATCCGATCCGCCAGGCCACGCGCGGTCGCGTCGCGATCCGCGTACCACAGCCCCAGCCCGGCGGTGGCGGATTCCCCGCCCCGGCAGAGCCCGCTCTCCCACCAGCCCCCGCTGCCGGGGCGCCTCGATTCATCGCGCACGGCCCGGGTCCAATCGGCGTCGTCGCCGGTGAACGCCAGCGCTTCCGCGCCACCGGGGGCCGCCAGGACGTAGGTGCGGTCCCACGCGAGGGGCAGCGATTCGAGGTCGTCGAGGGTGGCGCTGTACTCGATAGTCCGTGCGTCACGCGTGACCACCAGGTCGGCGCCTCGGTCGAGGAGCGAGCGGGGGTCCGCGCCGGGCTCGATCCGGATGACCAGCCGCGGTATCCCGCCGGCCGGCGGCATCCCCCCGGCCGTGGGAAGCAGCACGAGGTGGCCCGCCCGGGCCTCGGCGACCAGCCAGGAGGTTGGTTCGGATCCCTCCCCGGCGAGCGGGCAGGGGCGGATCTCCCCGGCGCGGCCCAGCAGCCGGAGCACCAGTGCCTCCCCATCGGAGCGCGCGACGCTCCGGGCTACCTCCACCGAATCGGCTATCCCGATCACCAGCGAGTCCGCGACCACGCCCCCGGCCGCGGCAAGGAGGCACTCCGCGGGGGCGGTGGGGGGAATGGACCCGCTGCCGCCGGGTCGAGCGCAGGCGGAGAGGCAAAGCAGGATCGCCGTCGGGCCGACGGCGGGGAGGCGGGGCAGCGGACGTCTCCTCGCGATGGACGCGACCCCAAAACTATCACGGTCCCGCCGTATCTTTCCGCATGGTCACGCTACCCGAGCTCGAGGCCGCGGCCGAGATCGTCCACGCCGTGATGCTGCCCACGCCGCAGATCGCCTGGCCACTCCTGGCCCGCCGTACCGGCGCGGAAGTATGGGTCAAGCACGAGAACCACACGCCGATCGGCGCGTTCAAGGTGCGCGGCGGCCTGGTGTACCTGACCGAGCTCAAGCGGCAGGTGCCCCAGCTCGCCGGGGTGATCTGCGCCACGCGCGGCAACCACGGGCAGGCGGTCGCGTTCGCCGCGCGCCGACTCGGGATACGCGCCGTGGTCGTGGTGCCGCGCGGGAACGCACGGGAGAAGAACGAGGCGATGCGCGCTCTCGGCAGCGAGCTGGTGGAACAGGGCGAAGACTTTCAGGCGGCTCACGAGTGGGCTGAGCGCGAGGCGGTCGTCCAGGGCCTGCCGATGCTCAAGTCTTTCCACCCGCTCCTGGTGCGGGGCCAGGCCACCTACGCGCTCGAGTTCCTCCGCGCCGCCCCGCCGCTCGATACCGTGTACGTGCCGGTGGGGATGGGTTCAGGCATCTGCGGCGTCATCGCGGTCAGGAACGTCCTCGGGCTGGACACGAGGATCGTGGGCGTGGTTGCCGAGAATGCACCGGCCTACGCGCTCTCCTTCGAGTCACGCAAGCGCATCACCACCCCCACCGCCCGCACCATGGCGGACGGGCTCGCCTGCCGGGCCCCGGATCCCGAGGCGCTGGGCGTGATCTTCCACGGCGTCGAGCGGTTTGTCCGGGTCTCGGAGGCACAGATCGCCGAGGCCATGCGGGCCTACTTCACCGACACGCACAACGTAGCGGAAGGAGCCGCTGCCGCCGCCCTGGCCGCCCTGCTGGCGGAGAAGGAGCGGATGCGCGGGCGTCGCGTGGGACTCATCCTTTCGGGCGGCAACGTGGATCGGGAGGTCTTCGCCGGCGTGCTGGCAGGGTAGGATCGGGACCACCGGATCGCCCGAACGGCCTGGCGGCTCGCGGCCGTCGCGTGGCCTACAGGAACTGCTCGCGCTCGGCCGTGGAGGGCAGCGGGCAGCTGTGCCCCGCCAGGGCGATCGACCTGCGTCGCCGCGCGATGAGGTCGTAGACGGCATCGCGCGCCGGTCGCGGCACCGCCAGGCACAGGCCGAGGAAGCGCCAGGGCCAGCCCAGGTCGATCGCCACGCGGAGCGCGGCACCGGATTTGGTGAATACGCTGCCATCCATCCGCCGCAGCACGATCGAGTCGTGGTAATCCGGCGGCAGGTTGGCTCCGGTGAGGACTCCCCTCCCGACCGCCGATCCGAGCGCGGCGAATCGGAACCGGCGCCGCCGGTCCCGCCGGAGGACCTGACGCACCCACCAGGAACAGAATCCGCAGGAGCCATCGTAGAGGAGCAGCGGGGGGACTCCCGCCGCTGCGGCGGGAGGCCCGGCGCCCCGTCGTCCGGCTAGCGCCCGCCCCGCCATAACGGCCAACGCTGCCAGGGCGGCGGCCCCAGCGCCGATTGTCAGGACCTTCTCGATCTCCCAGCTGGTTCGCCACCAGGTCATCGGACGGGGCAGGGAGATCAGCATCGTTAGCACGGCCACGGAGGCGAGCGTCCAGACGGGAGGCCGTCCTGCCGCGGTCGGCGATGGATTCAAAGTGCGGGCCGAGCCCAGGCCAGTGCCTGCCATCACGGGCAGCAGGTAGGCCAGCGGGTTCTCCAGGAACGGGATGTCGAGGATGATCGCATTGGCCGCGTGGAACCCGGCGCTCAGTAGCAGTGCCGGGCGGAGCAATCGCGGGCCGAGCAGCAGGGCGGGAAGGATGGAGCTCTCGAGGAGAACGACCGCCCAGTCCAGGAGCTCCCACGCCCACGAGGGCGCCCATTCGAGCAGGAAGGTCGCTGCCCCGGTATCGCGCCATGCCAGGTGAGTGTTCTGGACGAGGTGGTATCGGACTGCCTGGGTACCTGTGTCGAGCCACCCGGTGGCCAGCTTCGGGAGCGCGCCACTCAGCATGAAGAGGGCGCTCAGGAGCGCGACCACGAACACCGCCCTCCCGCTCCGCCCTGCGTCCCATTGGCTGGGGTCGTCACGCCTCCCGAGCCGGTAGCAGGCGCCCCACCCCGAGGTAACCATGGCGAGCGGCACCGCGACCTGCAGGATGTCGTGATCCAGCTTGTTTGCTCCGAACTGCCAAGCGCTCAACAACAGGAGCAGCAGGCCCGTGGCCACCGAGACAGTCCGCACCGCGATGCCTGCGGCGAGCAGGAGCAGGGAGCAGACGAGGAGGCCGTTGAACGCCTGGAGCGCTGCTTCTGACGGGAAGCCACGGAGGAACATGAGCGGCCCGAGCGCCGGTCCGAAGAACAGGTCGGGAAGGCCGCCGGTCCACCAGGCCTGGGGAACCATCGTGAGCAGCGTGAGCGCCGCGTAGAGGATGCGGTAGGCGCCCAGCGGCCTCAGGCCGACGGCCCACGTGGAGGGCGTCAAGGGTCGCCCGGCAGGGAGGCGGCCGGTCCTGTCCTGACCCATGCGCGGCAGCGGATCACGCGATCATCCAGCAGTTCATACGCTCCCTGCATCCGATAGCGCCTGTCCCGTCGGCAGAAGACCAGGGTGTCCGCGTCGGTGGCCCGCCGGTCGTACGCGCTCGCGAGCATCCATTCCGAGGCCGCGAGCGTGTCGGCCCGGGACCACTCGTGATAGCGGCTCCGCGTGATTGCCGGGGCAACCCGTGCGGTGACACCGACCAGCCAGCCCTTGAGCCCGGCGCTTGGCCGTGGCTTGGCCGGCGCCGGGCGCCAGGCGTCGGTCGCCAGCAGGCGGGTCACCCCGCCCGAGGCGAGGAGCGCCGCCTGGAGGTGGGGCGGCACCCGGGGAAAGAGCGAGTCCGTGTGAAGTGGCCGCCGCATGGAACGACCCCCGACCTGGTCCACCCGATGGACCTCCACCACCGATACGGTCCGCTCCGGGAGCCCGGCCTCCTTGGGCAGGCGGAATTCCGGCGCCATGATCGCGGGATAGGGCTCAGCGACCGTGTACGTCAGGATCAGGCAGGCCACGAAGTAGACGACGATGGCCGCCACCACGAACCCGAACCGCTCCTCGTTCCGGCTCGACTCCATCGCCTCTCCGCCATCGGATGACTCGTGGGACGCCTGCGATGCTCGCGCCGGGCGTCGACCGTGAAACAATGGACCGACTCGGCTCGCCGGAGCAAGATCGGCCGCGCGCGGGCTGTGCACCCAACGACCTGCGCGCCGCACGTTCGTGACCCCACCCGCTTCCTCGGGGGTCTATCCTCCACGTTCCCGGAAGGTCCCGCTTCCACCCAACCAGCGTCGAGCATCCTCTGAGTCACGAGCCCGGAGTTCCGCACCGTCCCCGCGAACTTCTCCACGCCCTGCGCCGCCGCCTCTCCGGCCCCCCTCTCACCCGGTTCGCTCCCGCGCCTACCGGCTACCTGCACCTCGGCCACCTGGTCAACGCGGTCTGGGTCTGGGGCATTGCGCGCGGGCTCGGCGGGCGGGTGATCCTCCGGGTCGAGGACCATGACCGCACCCGTTCGCGTCCCGAGTACGAGGCCGCCCTGCTCGAGGACCTCGAGTGGGTGGGACTCGAGCCGGACCTCGGCACCATTCCGCAAATGCGCCACGGTCCCTCGCCCTACCGCCAGTCCAACCGGGACGCCCGGTATGCCGTCGAGCTGCAGCGCCTGGTGGAGCGAGGGTTTGCCTATGGGTGCCGCTGCACCCGCCGGACCATCCCCGCGGTGGCGGGTGAGGCCCCCGACCGGGAGACGCCTTATCCCGGCACATGTCGCGGCCTGGGCCTCGAGCCGGGCATCGGGCTGGGAGCGCGAATCGTGATGGAGCCGGGAATGGAGGCGTTCGACGACGCGCGGCTGGGCCGGCAGGCACAGGATCCCTGGCGCCAGTGTGGCGACCTCTTGGCGCGCGACCGGAACGGGAACTGGACCTACCAGTTCTGTGTGGCCGTGGACGACCGCGACCAGGGGGTGGATCTGGTGATTCGGGGAGAAGACCTGCGGGATTCGACCGGGCGCCAGATCCGCTTGGCGCGCCTCCTCGAGCGATACACCCCGCCGGTCTTTCTGCACCATCCGCTGATCCGCCGGGCGGATGAGACCAAGTTGAGCAAGGCGAACCGCGACACCGGGCTTCGGGACTCGCGGCAGGCAGGCATGAGCGCCGCGATGCTGCTGGGCGAGGCGGCCTGCCGCTCCGGCCTCATCGAGCGGCCCCGGCCGCTCCGACCTTCCGAGCTGGCCTCGCTCTTCTCCGGCTGAGCTGCGGGCAGCGTTCGACTCGCGCGCCCGCGCGCCTGCTTGTCTCTACCGGCCTCCCACCAGCGCGCCGCTCTTGGCTTCGATTCCGGCCAGGAGTGAGCGGTAGGAGGCAGCGAACTTCTCCACCCCATCCTGCTCCAGCTCCCGGGTCACCCGGTCGAGGTCCACGCCGGCCTCTGCCAGTGCGGCGAGCTGCCCCGGCGCCGCGGCGATCGCCTGCGGGATCCGCAACTCGGGCCGGCCATGGTCGCGGTAGGCGGCGAAGGTGTCGGGCGGCAGGGTGTTCACCGTGTTGGGCGCGACGAGTGCCTCGACGTAGAACGTGTCGGGCAGTCGGGGGTCCTTGGTGCTGGTCGAGGCCCAGAGCGGCCGCTGCGGCTTGGCGCCTCGTCCGGCCAGCCGGGCCCAGCGCGGTGAACGGAAGGCGCGCTCGAACGCCGCATAGGCCATCGCGGCATTGGCGACCGCCGCCTGGTGCAGCAGCGCCGGGCGCCCGCCCTTCCGCTCCAGGAACGCGTCCACCTTCCCGTCCACCCGGCTCACGAAGAAGCTCGCCACCGAGGCAACGTGGTCGAGCGGATGCCCTTCCTCGGCGCGCCGCTCGAGCCCGCGCATGAAGGCCTCGATCACTTCCTCGTAGCGCGCCACCTCGAACAGGAGGGTGACGTTCACGTTGAGCCCGTCGCCGGTGCACCGCTCGATGGCGCGGAGCCCGGCGAGCGTGCCGGGGATCTTGATCATCACGTTCGGGCGCCCGATCGCGGCGCAGAGACGCTCGGCCTCGGCCACAGTCGCCTCGGCATCATGCGCCAGCTCGGGGCTCACCTCGATCGACACCAGTCCGTCCGCGCCGCCGGCCGCTTCCCAGGCACCGTGGAACGCCGCGCACGCGGCGCGCACGTCATCCACCGCGATGGCCTCGAAGATCTCCGCCGGCGTCCGGCCCGCCTCGGCGAGGCGCCGGATGTCGTCGTCGTAGCTCGAGCTCGACGCGACCGCCTTCTCGAAGATCGTCGGGTTCGAGGTGAGGCCGCGGAGGCCGTCCTCCCGGATCAGCCGCGCGAGTTCGCCCGAGGCGATCAGGTCGCGGGTGATGAAGTCGTACCACGGGCTCTGGCCCAGTTCGCCGAGCCGGACCAGCGGATTGGTGGCCATGAGGTCAGGTCCTCCCCAGCACCCGGCGCACCGCATCGGCGACCCGCGCCGGGGTGAAGCCGAATTCGGTGAACAGCCGGTCGCCTGGCGCCGATGCGCCGAAATGGTCGATGGCGACGCTCTCGCCCCGCTCGCCGACGAAGCGGGTCCATCCGAAGCTCGCCGCCGCCTCCACCGACACCCGGGCGGTCATCGCACGCGGCAGCACCGACTCACGGTACGCCTCGTCCTGCGCCAGGAACAGCTCCCACGAGGGAAGCGACACCACCCGTGCACGGACTCCCTGCGCAGCCAGCTCCCTCGCTGCCGCGAGCGCCACGTGCACCTCGGAGCCGGTGGCTATGATCGCCGCCTCCGCCACGCCCTCCGGCTGCCACAGCACGTAGCCCCCGCGTCGGACTCCCTCGGCCGGGGCGTAGGCGGTGCGGTCGAGCACCGGCAGCTTCTGCCGGGTGAGGACGATGGCCGTCGGGCCCTCGCGCCGGCCCAGGGCCACCCGCCAGGCCTCGGCCGTCTCGGTCGCGTCGGCGGGACGGATCGTCACCACGCCCGGTGTGGCGCGTAGCATCGCCAGCTGCTCGATCGGCTGGTGGGTCGGGCCATCCTCGCCCAACCCGATCGAGTCGTGCGTGCCCACCAGGACGATCGGGTGGTGCGACAGCGACGCGAGCCGGAGCGCGGGCTTGAGGTAGTCGAAGAAGATCAGGAAGGTGCTGCCGAAGGGCCGGAGGCCGCCGTGCGCCGCGATCCCGTTGAGCGTCGCCGTCATCCCATGCTCTCGCACGCCCCAGTGGAACGTGCGCCCCGGGCGCCCCGCCCGGAAATGCTCGACGCCCTTGATCTCGACCCCGGTGCTCTCACTCAGGTCGGCCGATCCACCGACCAGCTCGGGCAGCGCGGGAAAGAGCGCCTGCAGCACCGCCTGCGAGGCCTGCCTCGTGGCGAGCGGCTTGTCGCTGGCGAAGGTGGGCAGCGCCTGTTCCCAGCCGGCGGGCAGCTCGCCCGCCATCACCCGCCGGAATTCCGCCGCGTCGGCCGGATGTGTGTGCGCGTAGCCGGCCATGCGCCGCTCCCACTCACCGCGTGCTTCGGCACCCCGCGCCAGCGTGGCACGTCCCTCCTCGCGCACCTCCTCGGGCACGAGGAACGTCCAGTCGGTGGGCCAGCCGAGGATTTCCTTGGTCTTCCGCACCTCGTCGGCGCCGAGCGGCGCGCCGTGGGCCTTGGCGGTGCCTCCCTTGGTGGGCGCCGGGTCGCCGATCCGGGTATGCAGCACGATCAGCGCGGGGCGGGACTCGTCCTGGCAGGCCCATTCGAGCGCGCCGGCGATGGCGCCAAGGTCGTTGCCGTCGCCTACCCGCGTCCTGCGCCAGCCGTAGGCCTCGAACCGCGCGGCAACGTCCTCGCTGAAGGCCAGGTCGGTGTCGCCGTCGATGGTGATCCGGTTGTCGTCCCAGATGAGCGTGAGCTTTCCGAGCGCGAGGTGGCCCGCGAGCGACGCGGCCTCGCCGGCGACGCCTTCCATCAGGTCGCCGTCGCTCACGAAGGCCCAGGTCCGGTGATCCACCACGTCGAACCCGTCGCGGTTGAACCGCGTCGCGAGCAGCTGCTCGGCGATGGCCATCCCGACCGCGTTGCCGACCCCCTGGCCCAGCGGGCCGGTGGTCACCTCCACGCCGGGCGCGATACCTCGCTCGGGATGGCCCGGAGTCTTCGAGCCGAACTGGCGGAAGGCCTCGAGCTCCTCGAGCGAAAGGTCGTAGCCGGTCAGGTGGAGCAGCGAGTAGAGCAGCATCGACGCGTGGCCGCAGGAGAGCACGAAGCGGTCGCGGTCGGGCCACGCCGGCGCGGCGGGATCGTGCCGGAGAACGCGGGTCCAGAGGAGCCACGCCGCTGGCGCGAGCGCCATCGGGGTGCCGGGGTGTCCCGATTGCGCCTTCTCGACGGCATCCATCGAGAGCGTGCGGATGGTGTTGATGGCGAGCCAGGTGCGGTCGTCGGACACGGCGCGCTCCTCGTCCATCGCAAGGGTCCGGACGGACGCGTCGGCCGTCCAGGTCGGATCGTTCGGCAGGGTGCGTTCCTCGGGCCGTTGGGGGGCCGCGGGGCGTGTCCGGCGGCGCGGGGAAACTAATCGGAGAAGGGAGGTGAGTCACCCGGAGGGAACCTCCGCTCCGCCCCCGCGCGGCCTTTTGACAGCGGCACCGATTCTCCGTATGGTGCCCGGCGTGCCCGATCACGACCAGACCTTCGGCATTCACGCCGTCAGCCGGCTGACCGGCCTCTCGGCACCGCGCCTGCGCCAGTGGGAACGACGCTACCAGCTGGTGCGTCCGCTCCGTCTCGCGAACGGGTATCGTGCGTACACCCGGGAGCAGGTGGCACTCCTGCGGGCGGTGGCCCGACTCCTCGCCGCGGGGTACGACATCGGCGACCTGGTTCAGCGGTCCCGAGCCGAGCTGATGATCGAGGCTGGGACGGGATTCGCAGTGCCCGCGGTCGGCGCAGGCGCCGCCTGAACTGCGGATGGGACGGCGCCCTGCCTGAACGACACCGGCGCAGGCCAGAGTCTACTCCCGGGGCAGGTTCGCCGGTACCAGACTATCCTCAGTCCTGCTAATAGGTTAGCGGTAGAGTTCCAACCGCACCTACGAGGGTATCCGGTGGCACTGGACTTGCCCTAAGTGCTGGCGCAGGTGATATTTGCAAGCTGTTGGACCCGTCCGGACTGTCCGGACGGCTGGAACCTGAACAATGGAGTTTTGTGGGACGACCGTCGCGGCGGCGTCACGGCCAGGTGGCCGGAGACGCACACAAGCTGCGCCGCTCGCCGGGCAGGAGTTATCAGGCCCACCGCGAGTGGTTGCTCGCCCGACACGGTCCCGTCTGCGCCTACTGCGGCCAGGAAACGAATCACGAGACGATCACGCTCGACCACGTGCGGCCCCGCCGGGGCCAGTCGGCCTATGACCGGCCCGACAACCTGGTCCTCGCGTGCCGCCCCTGCAACGCCGACAAGGCTGACAAGCCGCTGATGGCGTTCCTGCTGGGGAAGAAGTCCCGGGGCGTTTTCCTGCTGCACTACGGCGACCACCTCTCCGATCCGCTGAAGGACCTGGCGCGCGATGCGTCAGAACGTCCGCTGATCGAGCGAGAGGACCGCAAGACGGCCTGACCGCGGGCACGAAGGAATGCAACGGGGGCGCTGGCGCAGAGCCGGCGCCCCCGGAGTGTTTAAGGGCCTCCGCAACTCGACGGGCACTGGGCCCCGCCAGCCGGTAGATTGACCGTTCTCGGCCCGGCAGGGAGACATGCCTTCCTCAGGACGTTTTTCCGGTCCGGAATTGAAGCAGCTCCAGGATGCCAAGATCCTCGGGGTCCAGTCCGGACCGGATCACCGGCACACTGGCGTGTGGGTCGTGGTGGTCGAAGGCCGGGTGTTCGTCCGCTCCTGGAACGACAAGCCGACAGGCTGGTACCGCGCCTTTCACGGGGAGCCTCGCGGCACCATGACAGTGGCAGGCACGGCGTTGGCGATCCGTGCCCTTCCGGTTCGCAGCGAACGACTGCGGCATGCCGTCACGCAGGCCTACGCGGTGAAGTACCCCACCAAGGGGTCCGAGAAGTGGGTTCGGGGGTTCGCCGAGCCGGTTCGCGAGGCGACGACCCTCGAGCTGGTGCCCGCATGATGATGCTTCTGCTACTGGGCCTGGTCGTGGTCCTCGGTGGGGCGCTGGTGCTCGTCTTCGGGCGCGGTGGTCCGGTGCCAGCGCTGGACCCCGAGGGCCGCTTCGTCGTTCGGGTGGATGCGGCCGAGGTGATCTGTGAGCGCCCCGACGGGACGCGCGAGCGCGTCACCTGGGACGACCTCGAGCGCGTGGAAATCGTTTCGACCTCCGAAGGACCCCGGTTTCCCGATACGTTCTGGCTGCTGGTCGGAAAGGTCGGGGGCTGCGCGATACCCTGGGGTGCCACCGGCGAGGCCGAACTGCTCGGGCGGCTTCAGCGGTTGCCGGGCTTTGACAACACGGCGGTCATCGGCGCGGCCTCCGATGCGACCGACGCCCGCCGGACGTGCTGGCAGCGCGACCCGGACCGCGATCGCATCAGCCGCGATGGCGCCTGAGATGCGAATCGAATGCGGACCCTGCGCGCTCCGGGCCTGGCGGTCGGGCGACGAATCCGCACTGGTCCTTCACGCCAACAACCGCCGCGTCTGGGAGGGGCTCCGCGACCGGTTCCCGCACCCCTACACCCGGGCCGACGCCGAGGGGTGGGTTGCGTTCGCCGGGAAGCAACAGCCGCCCCTCAATCTCGCGATCGTCGTCGATGACGAGCCCGTGGGCGGCATCGGGATCGAGCTGCTGGACGACGTGCACCGCCACACCGCAGAGCTGGGATACTGGCTCGGTGCTGCGGTGTGGGGCCGGGGGCTCGCCACCGCGGCGGTGCGGGCGATGACCAGTCACGTCTTCGGCACGCTCGAGGTCCGGCGGCTCCATGCCACACCGTTCTCCTCCAACCCCGCCTCGGCTCGGGTGCTGGAGAAGCTGGGCTACCGGCACGAAGGGCGGTTGCGCGCCCATGTGTTCAAGGATGGACGCATCCTCGACCTGGATGTCTACGGCGTCCTTCGCGAGGAGTGGGCCGGCCAACTCGCGGAATCAGGCTGATGACACGGAGGAGGCGCACATGGCAGCCGTCCTGAAGGTGAGTCGGGCACTGGTCCTGTTCGTCGCGCTCGCCGGCTTCCTCCTCGGGCAGCTGTTCGCCGGCGTGGCAAGTACGGCAGGAATGCTTGCCGGCATCGGCGGCGTGCTGGCCGCAGGGCCCGGGGTGCTCCTCCCCCGCCGCACCCCCAGGCGGGTGACGCTCGCCGGGTGTGCGCTCGGCCTCCTCGGCGCCGCTCTGCACCTGTACGACTACTTCGGTTCGCCCCAGGTGCCCGGCAACTACTACCCCTGGTTCCTGACACTCCCTTTCGTGGCCGGACTGCTCCTGATCGGCCTCGGCGCCTTTCGGCGGGCGCCCGTCGAGGCCCTGGTGATCGTGGCCCTCCTTGGGCTGAACACGCCAGCCGCCGCCCAGCGGGCCGCGGCGCATCCGCCGGCCGGCAGCCCCGAAGCCTTCGGCGAGCACTACGTGCAGGCGTTGCGGGAAGAGCGCTGGAGTGACGCTGCCGCCATGATGCATCCCGAGGCCCTGGCGGAGCTCCGCGCGATGTTCGCCCCCATCGTGACGCACCCGCAGGGTGGCGAAGTGAGCCGGGAGGTGTTCGGCCTCGCCGAGCCCGGCGACTTCGCCGCCACCAGTGACACCGCCCTCTTCGCCGCCTTCCTCCGGACCGTGACCGGTAACTCGCCGGAATTCATGGCGGTGATGAAGGATGCGAAGACCACCTGGGTGGGCCACGTCGACGAGGGCGCCGATATCACCCACGTGGTCTACCGACTCCACCTGGCCTACGAGGGGATTGCCATCACCAAACTCGACGTCATGAGCCTGAAGCGCTCGGGCAGCGAGTGGCGGGCCGTGCTGAAGGGGGACGTGCGCGGAATAGCGGAGGCATTGCGACGGCAGGTCGGCGCCTGAACCCATGACGAGCCCGTGGCGCTACGTCGCCGCCTGCGTGGCGCTGCTCATGGTGATCCACGAGGCGCACGAGCTGGCGCACACTGCCGTTGGCCGCCTCCTCTGCGGCGCGTGGGGACCGCGCGATGCCCTGATCACGCCCCGCTGAGCACGCGCAGGCGGACTCCTGCCCGGCGTGCGCTGAAACTCCCGCTGTCCGTCCCCCGGAGCAGGAGGATCCATGTCGCTCGAGCGGCACAACATCGCTTCCGGGAGTCCCTACGAGCCGCGCGTCGGCATCTCGCGCGCGGTGCGCGTGGGTCCATTCGTGAGCGTGGCGGGAACGGCCCCTCTCGGCTCCAATGGGCAGACGGTGGGCCTCGGTGATCCCGCGGCGCAGGCGCGCCGGTGCCTCGAGATCATCCGCGATGCCCTGGAGCAGGCGGGCGCCAGCCTGGGGGACGTGGTGCGCACTCGCATCCTGCTCACCCGCATCGAGGACTGGGAAGCCGTCGCCGCGGTGCATGGCGAGATCTTCGGCGACATCCGCCCCGTCAACACGATAATGCAGGTGAGTCGCTTCATCCGGGCCGAGTGGCTGGTCGAGATCGAGGCTGACGCAGTCTGCCCCGGCTGACGACCGTCCCACCATCGATCGCCGTCCGCTCCGTGATCACCATCCGCCCCCTCGCATCGTCGGACACCGCCCGCTGGGTGGCCCAGCGCTGCGACCTCTGGCCCGACGAGGACCCGACCGACCTGCTCGTCGACGCCAGAAGATTCTTCGCCGGCGAGGACGAACTTCTCGAGGCGGTACTGGTGGCCCAGCATTCGACCGACGGCGTCGTGGGCTTCGTGGAGCTTTCCCGCCGCCCCTACGCCGAAGGCTGCACCACCAGCCCGGTCGCGTTCCTCGAAGCCTGGTACGTGGCACCCGGCCATCGGCGTGAGGGTATAGGGGGCGCGCTCGTGGCAGCGGCCGAAGGGTGGGCCCGCGCACGGGGCTGCCGCGAGTTCGCATCGGATGCGCTGGTCGGGAACGAGGCGAGCGCCCTCGCGCACCGGGCACTCGGGTTCGAGGAGGTCGAGGTGATTCGGTGTTTCCGGAAGGAACTCGGAGCCGGCAACGGGTGAAGAACGGCCGGCCGTTCCTCACCGCCGAATGGCGCTACCTGGCGATGCTCAACTGGGAGATCGCCCCGGAAGTGCTTCGTCCGCTCGTGCCTCACGGCACGCAACTCGACCCGTTCCTCGGGCGCACGTTCGTGAGCCTGGTGGGCTTCCGGTTCCTCCACACCCACCTGCTCGGAATCCCGCTCCCGTTCCACCGGCACTTCGACGAGGTGAATCTCCGGTTCTACGTCCGGCGGGACGGCCCGGAGGGCATGAGGCACGGCGTGGTTTTCGTGTCCGAGCTGGTGCCCCGGCCCGCGGTGACCTGGCTGGCGCGGGTCCTGTTCAACGAGCCGTACCGCACCGTGCGCATGCGCCACCGGGTCGACTCAGGCTTGGCCCGGCGCGGCGACCACGGGGTCGTGGAGTATGGATGGCACCACGGGGGCCGCTGGCATGGCCTTGCCGTGCAGACGACGGGCGGGCCGGAACTGCCGGTGGCCGGCTCGGAAGCCGAGTTCATCACGGAACACCACTGGGGGTACACCGCGCAGCCCAACGGCAGCTCACTCGAGTACGAGGTTGCTCATCCGCCGTGGCCGGTGTGGAAGGTGCGGAACGCCCGACTGGACTGTGACGTGACCGCGGTCTACGGACCCGCCTTCGCCGAGGCTCTCCGGGGAGAGCCGCATTCGGCGTTCGTGGCACAGGGCTCCGCCGTGGCCGTGGGTCGTCCCCGGCGCCTGCCCCCGCAGGTGTTCTGACCTCCTAGGATCCCAGCGCCTCGGCCACGATCCGGGCCTGCTCCCTGGCGTGGGCGGCAGGATACCCCTCGGCGGGGCTTGCGCGCTCCGGCCGCCCGGCGTATCGGAGTGCCGAGCCCTCCGGCAATTCGGCCTCGATCCGCTCCCGCACGAAGCTCCAGGCGCCCTGGTTCCTCGGCGATTCCTGCACCCAGACCACGTCCCTCGCGGCGGGGTGGGCCGCGAGCACCGCCTTGAGCTCTTCCGAGGGGAACGGGTAGAGCTGCTCGACCCGCACGATGGCGGGACGCTGCTCCCGCTTCTCCGCCTCGGTCAGCAGGTCGTAGTACACCTTGCCCGAGCAGAGCAGCACCCGCGTGGCTCCCTTCACCACCGCGTCCGGGATCACTGCCCGGAATGAGCCGGACGTCAGGTCGTCAAGGGAGGAACCTGCGGCCGGAAGGCGGAGCAGGCTCTTCGGCGTCATCACCACCAGCGGCCGCTGTCGCGGATCGCGAGCCTGCCGCCGCACCAGATGGAAGTACTGGGCCGGTGTGCTGCAGTTGGCGACCCGCATGTTCCCCTCGGCCGCGAGCTGGAGGAATCGCTCCAGCCGGGCGCTCGAGTGCTCCGGGCCCTGGCCTTCGAATCCGTGCGGCAGCAGGAGCGTGAGCCGCGCAGTGAGCCCCCATTTCGACTGCCCGGCGGTGACGAACTGGTCCAGGATGACCTGCGCGCCGTTCACGAAGTCGCCGAACTGCGCCTCCCACAGGACCAGGGCCTCGGGCGCCGCGACGCTGTAGCCGTACTCGAACCCCATCGTGGCCAGCTCCGAGAGCGGACTGTTGTGGAGCTCGAGTGGCGCCAGTGCGCCGGGCAGGTGCTGCAGCGGCGACCATACGGCGCCGCCCTTGGCGTCGTGCAGCATCGCGTGGCGGTGGCTGAACGTGCCGCGCTCGGTGTCCTGTCCGGTGAGCCGGATCGGTACTCCCTCGAGCAGCAGCGAGCCGAAGGCCAGGGCCTCCGCGTGGCCCCAGTCGATCCCGCCGTCCTGGCCGAGCGCCTCCCGCCGGCGCTCGAGCTGCTTCACCAGCTTCGGGTGCACGGTGAACCCGGCGGGCCAGGTGAGGAGCTTTTCGTTGAGGTCGGACAGCTGCTCCTGCCGGACCGCCGTCTCGATGCCCGGGGTCCACCCGCCCCCCGTGACCGGCGGTGCCGCCGGCTTCTCCCGCACCGCTGCGGCGGCGGCCTTCACCGCCTGCTGCACCTCCACCAGTCGCTGGTATGCGCGCTCGGCCGAGGCATCCGCCTCCGCCTCGGTCACCGCGCCGTCGGCCACCAGCGTTGCCGCGTACTGGGAGCGCACCGTGGGCAGGTCGCGGATCCGGGCGTACATGAGCGGCTGGGTATAGCCCGGCTCGTCGCCCTCGTTGTGGCCCCAGCGCCGGTAGCCCACCAGGTCGATCACCACGTCCGAGCGGAACCGATCCCGGAAGGCCATCGCCAGCCGGACTGCCGAGAGGCATGCCTCCGGGTCGTCCGCGTTCACGTGGACGATGGGGATGTCGAACCCCTAGGCGAGGTCCGAGGCGTAGCGTGTCGAGCGCGCGTCAACCGTGTCGGTGGTGAAGCCGACCTGGTTGTTGGTGATGAGGTGCACCGTGCCACCGGTACCATAGCCCGGCAGGTTGCGGAGGTTGAGCGTCTCGGCCACCACGCCCTGGCCCGCGAACGCCGCGTCGCCGTGGATGACGACCGGCAGCGCCGTCGTCGGATCGTGCTGTGCCGTGCCGCCCTTCCGCCCGGTCTGCTTGGCGCGCGCGCGCCCGTCCACCACCGGCCCCACGAACTCGAGATGGCTCGGGTTGTGGGCCAGGCTCACCGCAATCGTCTTCCCGCCCGGCGTGCGGACCACACCCTCGGCGCCGAGGTGGTACTTCACGTCCCCGGTGCCGGCATCCGGCTCCTCGGGATGCTGCTTGTGGCCCTCGAACTCGCCCAGGATCGTCTCGTAGGGCCGACCGACGTTGTGCACCAGCACGTTGAGCCGCCCGCGGTGCGCCATCCCGATCACCATGTCGCGCGCCCCCTGGTCGGCCGCGAGTTGCGTGGTCAGGTCGAGCATGGGCACCAGTGAGTCGACGCCCTCGACCGAGAAGCGCTTCTGTCCCAGGTAGGCCTTGTGGAGGAACTTCTCGAACGCTTCCACTTTCGTGAGCCGCTGCAGCAGGGCCTGCCGCGCTTCCACCGGAAGGGGCCGCCGGTAAGCGCCCGATTCGATGGCCTCGCGCAGCCACACCCGTTCCTCGTGACTGGCGATGTGCTCCACCTCGTAGGCGATGGTGCCGCAGTACGTCTCCTGCATGCGCGGCAGGGCTTCGGCCAGCGTGGCGCCGGAGACGTAGGTCCTGAGCACTTCGGACGGAATCCGCGCCATGACCTCGGGGGTGAGACCGAGAGGCCCGGGGTCGAGCGCCGGATCGCCCGGCGGGTCACTGCCCAGGGGGTCCAGGCGCGCGGCGCGGTGGCCGTGGATCCGGTGGGCGCGGACCAGAGC
>JBOHSQ010000273.1:0-3718 GCA_050733295.1 Gemmatimonadales bacterium | reverse complement strand
GTCTAAGGCCGGGAAGGCCCGATCTCAAGCGCTGGGGTGGCTTGCGAGTTGACACCCCAGCCGCCCGTGGCTACTCTCTTACGACAATCCCCACAACAACTTAGGAGTCCGGCCCGGGATGGCGTACACCAGCGAGATCGAGAAGCTCGAGCGCCGCAATGCCGAGAACCCTCAGGGGCGGCTCTTCGCCCCCCTCGCCGACGCCTATCGCAAGCAGGGTGAGGTGTACCGGGCCATCGGCGTCCTCCGCGAGGGCCTCGAGCGCCATCCCGAGTACATCGGGGCGTTCATCGTGCTCGGGCGCTGCCATCTCGACCTCTCGCAGGATGCCGAGGCCGGGAGCGCGTTCGCACGAGTGCTCGATCTCGACCAGGAGAACGTCATCGCCCTCAAGGTGCTGGCCGAGATCGCCGAGCGGGCCGGTAACCATTCCGAGGCCGTGGCCAGGCTCGAGTACCTTCTGCAGATCGATCGGGGGAACGAGGAGGCGCAGGCCCAGCTGGACCGCCTCCGCACCGCGCCCGCCGAAGCAGCCGCCGCGCCTGTCGCCCCGGCAGCCGCCGCCGTCGCCGAGGAACCGCCGGCGCCGGTCGAGCTCGCGGCCGATCCGGTCGACGTTGCGCCGCAGCTTGAAGTCGCCTCGGCGGAGCCGCACCAGGAGGAGGAGGTCGAGCCCGCTCCCCTCGAGGGTCTGCAGCCGGTGAGCAGCTTCGCCTCGGGGCCGGTCCCCTCGATCGACGTGCCCGAGATCGTCCTTGCCGCCGATCTCGTGGGTGCTCCGCCCCTGCTGGTCGAGGAGCCGCCGCCGCTACCGGTGGACATCGCCCCGATTGAGGGACTCGAGTCGGTTGAGCCCATCGCCCTCGGCAATGCTGAGGCGGCCCCCGCCGCGGCCGCGCCGGTGGACGACTTCGGCCTGGAGCGGGAGCAGGACATCGCCCTCGAGGGGAGCGCGGAGAACGAGTTCCAGGTTCGGAGCGACGCAGAGCGCCTGGGTGAGGGCTTCGTTCCCACCGCTGGCGTGAACCCGTGGCAGGACATCGCCGCCGAGGCCATCGCGATGCCGCCGAGCCCGGTCGAATCCCCGTCGTCATTCGCGGGGAAGTGGGCCGGTGACGGGCCCGCCACCGATGCCGGAGACTCCGCGCCGTCAGGTGACGCCACTGCACCGGCGGAGCCGGAGCCTGCGGCGCCGGAACCTGAGCCGGCCGCACATACTGCGGCGGCGCCCGACCTCGTCGTCTTCGAAGCTGACGAGGGTGTGGTGGATGCTCCCGTGGCTGGCGGTGAGCCGGACCTCGTAGTCACGGAGACCATGGCCGCCGTCTACGAGCGGCAGGGGCTCCGCGCCGAGGCGCTCCTGGTCTACCGCGAGCTCTCCTCGCGCCGCCCTGACGACACCCGCCTGCGCGACAAGGTCGCCGAGCTCGAGGCGGCTGCCGCCACTTCGGGCGGGTCCTATTCGTCGCCTCGCGACTCGCAGCCACCGGCGCCGCGGCGCGGCTATTCCACTTCAGAGACCGGCGGCCGCACAGTGGGCTCCTTCCTCCGCGGCATCCTCGGGGCTCGGCTCGAGGCGGAGGTGCGGCCGGCGCCGGCACCTGCGCCCGCTTCCCGTCCGGAGCTCGAGGAGGTCGGGCTCGAGGCCGCGCCTACCCGCCCCGCCGCGGACCCGGTTTCCCTGAGTGCGGTCTTCGGTGACGACCTCCCGCCCGCGATCCCCGCCGCCTCGCACGCCGCGGCCGGCGGGACCGGCACCGGCTTCTCCTTCGACGCCTTCTTCGGATCGCAGGGCTCGGCCCCGCGCGAGGCTGCCGGGGCGCGTCCGGCGGCCGAAGACGACCTCGAGCAGTTCCACGCCTGGCTCCAGGGCCTCAAGAAGTAGATGCGGGTCGCCGTCCTGAACGGCCCCAACCTCAATCTCCTCGGCATCCGCGAGCCCGCGGTATACGGGACCGCGTCGCTCGCGGACCTCGAGGGTGACGTCCGGGCCGCGGCCGCGGCCCTCGGCGTCGAATTGAGCTGGATGCAGACCAACCACGAGGGCACGCTGGTGGAAGCGGTGCAGGCCCTCCGCGGCACTGCCGATGGCGCGTTGGTGAACCCGGCCGGCCTCACCCACACCAGCGTGGCCCTCCGGGACGCGTTCCTGGCGGTGGCGGTGCCGTTCGTCGAGGTGCACCTCTCGAACATCCACGCGCGGGAGGAGTTCCGCCGTCGCTCGCTGCTTGCCGATCTCGCGGTGGGCGTCGTAGCCGGCTTCGGGCCCGTGGGCTACCGCTTCGCGCTCGAGGGGCTGGTGGCACACCTCCGTGGCCGCTGACCGGCGGGCGGAGCGCCTCGCCGCCCTGGTCCCGCGGCTCGTCGCAGCCGAAGTGGACGCGCTGCTCGTCTCATCGGTGCCGAACATCCGGTACCTGACGGGGTTTACCGGAACGGCCGGCCTCCTCGTGGTGCGGACAGGGGCTGCGCCCGTGCTGGTGGTGGATTTCCGCTACGCCACCCAGGCCGTGGCCGAGGTGGGCGAAGCGGCGGAGGTCGTGGTAGACCGCGTCAGTGTCTGGGAGCGATTGGCGCAGGCGCTTGCACGGATCCGGCCTGGCCGGCTGGCGTACGAGGCCGGGCATGTGACCGTGGCCGACCTTCCCCGGATCGAAGCCGGGGCGCCGGGCGCGGTGGTGCCGGTGCAGGGGATGGTGGAGGCGCTGCGCGAGGTAAAGGCGCCGGAGGAGGTGGCGGCGATCCGGGCGGCGGCCGCGCTGGCCACCGAGGCGCTCGCGGAGGTCCTGCCGACGATCCACGTCGGCCAGTCGGAGCGGGAGGTGGCGGCACGGCTCGAGGCGGCGCTGCGCGTGCGCGGGAGCGAATGGCACCCGTTCCAGACCATCGTCGCGTCGGGTCCGCGCAGTGCGCTGCCGCACGCGCGCACCAGCGAGCGGGTGGTGGGCCGGGGCGAGTGGCTCCTGCTTGACTTCGGCGCAATCGTGGACGGATACTGTGCCGATCTCACCCGTACCGTCGTGGTGGGCGCTCCGCCCGACCAGCGCCAGCAGGAAGCCTATGAGATCGTGCGCCGGGCACAGCGCCGCGCGCGCGAGCAGGTGCGCGCCGGCATGACCGGTCGCGAGGCCGATGCGCTCGCGCGCGACGTCCTCGCGGCCGAGGGATGGGCCGACGCCTTCGGCCATTCGCTCGGGCACGGCTTGGGGCTCGAGGTGCACGAGGCGCCGCGGCTCGCCCCGACCACCGACGCCCCGCTCCCGCTCGGCGCCGTGGTCACCATCGAACCCGGGGTCTATCTTCCGGGCTGGGGCGGCGTGCGCCTCGAAGACGACGTATGGCTCGGTCCCGACGGGGCCGAATGCCTCTCCGACGGACGCACCGACCTCCTGGCGCTGCCCTGATGCGCCAGCGTCGCGACCGCGAGGACCAGAGACCCGACCCGGAAATGAAACCATCCGAGATGCAGGAACTTGCCGAGCTCCTTGAGCGGATCCCCGGTATCAAGCAGATCGAGCTCAAGGACGTGAAACGCCTCGTGGACCTGCTGCGCGAGACGCCCGAGGTCGGCGCCATCGAGGTGACCGGCTGGTTCGGGAGCGGAGTGGTCATCACCCGCACCGGCCATGGCGGGGTCGTGGCGCAGGCCCTGTCGGGCATGCCCATGGCGCCGCTCCCGGCTGCCGGCGCTCCCGCGGGCCCCGCCGCAGGCGGTGAC
>JBOHSQ010000272.1:0-7937 GCA_050733295.1 Gemmatimonadales bacterium | reverse complement strand
GGGCGTAGCGTGCCACCAGCCTCGCTTCCCTTGCCGAGCCCGCAAGACGCGGCAGCCCGCGCGTCGACGCCAACGCCGGGCGGTGCGTCTTCATGTTGCTCTGGAGGGCCAGGGAGTCGCCCGTCGCGCCGTCACCTTCGAATGCCGGGTCGCCCAGGGTGAGCAGGCGGAGTGGCGACGTGTCCGGCCGCCGCGCGCGGCGCCCGAGTGCGAGGACCACCCCCGCCGAAGGGGCGAGGCTGATGGCGAAGCGCTCCACGGCGTAGCGATCATCGGGAAGTCGAAGGGCATCCCAGGGCACCCGGTGCAGGGGGCCGTCCGGCACGATCACGAGCCGTGTGACGTTCGCCCCGAGGTCCCCGAGCGCCGGTCCGATGAGTGCCACACCGAGTGCGCGTTCGATTGATTCCTGCTGGCCTCCCCTCTCCAGCAGAGCCGCAAAATGTCCCACCAAGCGTCCCAACGAATCGCTCGGCGGGAGCACCCGGGCGCGCACCCCCGTCCGCTGGACGGTGAAGAGCGTCGTCGGGACTCCCCTCGTCCCGGCGACGTATTCGAGGAGGGCCGTCTGCTCGTCGGGTAGCCGGGCGGCAACTTCAGCGGCGGTGACGGTCTCGGCATGCCATCCCTCCGCAACCTCGGCGCGAGGCGCAGTGCCCGCGCGCAGTGCTTCGCCCTGGAGCAGGGCGTCCACGAGCTCCCGGGCTCGACGGCGTTCTGCGAGCTCAAAGGCAGCACTGGCGCGCCCTCCCGCCGCGAGGATCGCTATGACCCGTGCCACGCTGGCATTGCGGTCGTTCTCCTCAGGCTGGTTGGCCTGAAAGGCCAGCAGTCGCAGTTCCTTATCCGCCAGCCTCGCGCGCCACGAATCGAGTTCGTCACCGGCCGCCCTGAGCTCCTCTTCCGCACGCGCGAGCTCGCCCCGCCGGGCGTAGATCTCCGCGAGGCGCGTGCGTGCCTCGTAGCGCCACAAGCGCTCCGCCGCGTCGAGCCCGGCCAAGTGGCGCGCGAAGGCACGCTCCGCGGCCACCAGGTCGCCGCGTGCCAGCGCGACTCGCCCACGCTCGAACGGTTGCTCCGCGGCCCACGCCGTGGTTCCGTGCCGGCGCATCAGCGCACTTGCCTCGTCGAGCGCTCGCTCGGCACCCACCCAGTCGCCCTCGCGCAGGGCGATATCCGCGAGGGTCTGATGGAGCTCCCATTGGTCCACCAGGCGCCCCATGCGGCGGAAGTAGTCGAGCGCCTCGAGCGCTTCGCTCAGTGCCCTGGCGAAGTCGCCGGCCGCTGCGCTGACCGAGGTCCGCCAGGAGCGGCTTACCATGAGACCGCTCGAGTCGCCCAGCGCCGTGTACGTGGCGACGGCCCGATCGACGTAGGCTGCGGCGGTGAAATGGTCGTTCAGGGCGAGGAAGAGCGCGCCCAGTAGAAGCTCAGCCTCCGCCGCCGCGCTGAGATTATGCGAGGCGCTCGCCTCGGCCAGTGCCTGCTGCAGGGCCTCCCGCGCTTCGCCATACATTGCCTCTTGCCGCAGGATGTCCCCACGCCACACCAGGGCGCGAGCGAGGTTGCTGCGGTCGTGCGTCCGGAGCCGCAGCGCCCCGAGGACGTGATACACGGCGGCCGATGAATCCGCCCGCCCCTGGAACCGCAGGTGCACCCCGAGAGCGCGCAGGCAGTGTCCCTCCGCCGAGGTATCGCCCAGGCGCCGCACGAGCGCGAGCGCGACCTTCAGCTCCCTGGCGGCATTGGCACGGCCGAGCACGACGAGCATGTGCGCGCGGCGGCAGCGGCACGCCGCCCGAAGGTCCTGCGCGGTTTCCGGGAGGACGAAGAGGGCGGTATCCAGGAGTGCGAGCGCGCCCGCGATGCCATGGGAAGGCACCCGCACGATGCCAAGCCAGACCAGGGCCTCGCCTTCCGCGAGGCGATCGCCCATAGCACGCGCCACGACGCGAGCTCGAGTGAGTTCGCTGTCAGCCGCCTGCATGCGCCCCTGGGCGTAGAACCCCTGGGCCAGCCCGAGATGGGCGTACAGGGCGTAGCGATCCGGACTGGCCGAGTCCGTGCCGAATAGCCGACGATAGTGTCCGTCCGCGGTGGGGTAGTCGTAGGTGAGGCGCGCGATGGTAGCCAGCCCAAGGGCGGCGCCTGGATCCCAGCCATGCTTCCGCAGCCGCGCCTTCCAACGGGCTGCCGGCTGTCCTGCGCTGTCCCCCTCCACTGCGCGCGTGGCCTGGCGCACGATAGCGGATGGATCCTGAAGCTGTGGCGTATCGGACTGTGTTACCGAGGGGGGTGGAGCCAGCGACAGCACGAAGAGGGCCAGCGTTGCCGCGGTGGGCATGGGAGGACAAGCTATTCCGCGGTCTCCGGCACGGCAAACGGGCTTCCTCTGCAGGCTGGGGACCTGCCCATTGGTCGAGGCCGCCTCTCCCACGCTCATACCCGATCGGGAGGCCCGGGTTCGAGCCGGGCGGTATCTTCAGGACTCCCCCCACGCCGGAGCATCCGAGTGCCCACCGTATCCAGCGCAGCCCGTCCGGCCGCGGGGGTCGCCCGCCTCCGGAGCCGCTTTCCCGCGCTCGCCCGCGCCGAGAACGGCCTCCCGGTCGCCTACTTCGACGGGCCCGGCGGGACCCAGGTGCCCGACGCCGTGATCGCGGCGATGTCCGAATACCTGGCACACCACAACGCGAATACCCACTGGGCCTACCCGACCAGCGCCGAGACCGACGCCGCGATCATCGAGGCGCGTGAGGCCATGGCGGACTTCGTGGGCGGCGCTCCCGACGAGGTCGCCTTCGGAGCGAACATGACCACGCTGACCTTCCACCTCGCCCGGGCGCTCGGCCGCCGCTGGGGCCCGGGCGACGAGGTCGTGGTCACGGAGCTCGACCACCACGCCAACGTGGCGCCCTGGCGCGCGCTGGCCGCGGAGCGCGGCATCACGGTGCGCACGGTTCGGGTGATCCCGGAGACGGGAGAGCTCGACGACGCCGACCTCGAGGCCGCGCTCAACCCTCGCACCCGACTGCTCGCCATCGGCGCGGCCTCGAACGCGCTGGGCACCATCAACGACGTGGCGGGCGCGGCGAAGCTGGCCCATGATGTCGGGGCCCTGGTTTTCGTGGATGCGGTGCACTACGCGCCGCATCGCCTTGTGGATGCGAAGGCGCTGGGCGCCGACTTCCTGTGCTGTTCGGCCTACAAGTTCTATGGCCCCCACATCGGGATTCTCTGGGGCCGGAAGGAGCGACTCGAATCGCTCGACGTACCGAAGCTCGAACCGGCGCCCGACCGCGCTCCCGAGCGGATGGAAACCGGCACCCAGAACCACGAGGGCATCGTTGGCGCGAGTGCCGCCGTGGACTTCCTGGCCTCGTGGGGCGCGGGTCCGACCCGCCGGGCCCGGCTGGAAGGCTTCTTCGCGGCGGAGGAGGGCAGGGAACAGGCGCTGGTGAAGCAGCTCTGGGGCGGGCTCAGCGCCATACCGGGGGTGCGGCTCCACGGCCCGGGCCCCGACCGGCCGCGCACTTCGACGCTGTCGTTCACGGTGGAGAGCGTACCCTCGCGCCAGGTGGCGGAGGCCCTCGCGCCGCGTGGGGTCTACGTCTCCAACGGCGACTTCTACGCCAGCACCATCGTGGCGCGGCTCGGCTACGCCGAAACGGGCCTGGTGCGCGCGGGCCTCGCCTGCTACTCCACCGCCGAGGAAGTGGACCGACTGCTGGAGGGAGTCGAACGGGTGGCCGGCGCTACGGCGTCCGGGTGACGTTCCGGGCGATGACGTAGAAGTCCGGATCCACCTCGAAGGCGGACGGATCGGCCAGGTTCAGGGTCGCCGTCTGCCAGGCCGCCGTTGGACGGAGCAGGGTGAAGCCAGCATCCGAAATGCGGGCTCCGACCGCCATGTCGAACCCGGGGACCACGTCCGCCCAGCGGTACGAGAGCGTGGATCCGGCCCGCCGATACTCGAGCACCGGGACCTGCGTGCTCCGGAGGTACTGCTCGAACACCTTCGACAGGTCGATTCCGGCGCGCTGGCTGATGAAATCCTGGACCTGGCGCCCGGTGACGGACTGGCGGCCGAAGGTTTCGCCGAGCCCGCGCAGGATCCCGCGCCAGCGCTCGTCGTCCCCCACCAGCTGCCGGATGGTGTGCAGCATGTTCCCGCCCTTGGGGTACATGTCGCCCGAGCCCTGGGCATTGACCCCGTACGGTGGAATGATGGGGCGGTCGTTCCGGATGAGGCGGCGGTTGCCGATGGTGTACTGCGCGCCGGCCTCCTTCCCGAACAGGCACTCGGTGTAGATCCCCTCGGCATAGTTCGCGAAGCTCTCGTGCACCCACATGTCGGCGTTGTCCTTCGCGGTGATGCTGTTGCCGAACCACTCGTGGGCACTCTCGTGGACGATGATGAAGTCCCAGTTCATGCCGAGCCCGGTGCCGGAGCCGTCGCGGCCCTGGTAGCCGTTGGCGTAGCGGTTGCCGTAGGCGACTGCGCTCTGGTGCTCCATCCCGTTGTTCGGCACTTCCAGCAGCTTGTAGCCGTCCTCGTACCACGGATACGGGCCGAACCAGTGCTCGAAGCATTGCAGCATCGTCTTCGACTGGGGGAACTGCCGGCGGGCGGCTTCGACGTGATAGTCGAGGGGCCAGAAGTCGAGCGTGAGCTCGCCTCCCTCGCCCCGGTAGGTGTCGCTGTAGTGCGCGTAGTGCCCGGCGGCGACGGCGATGGCGTAGTTGTTGATCGGGCTGGTCACGAACCACTCGAAGGTCGTGGTGCCGTCGGGATCGGGTGTCACCCGTCGGAGCCGGCCGTTGGAAACGTCCTGGAGTGGGGCGGGCACGGTGAGCGCCACCCGCTGGCTGTCAGGCTCGTCGGCCTGGGTGTCCTTGTTGGGCCACCAGACGCTCGCACCCATGCCCTGGTCGGTGGTCACGATCCAGGGGCGGCCGAGGCTGTCGGCCGTCCAGGTGAAACCGCCTTCCCAGGGAGGCCGCTTCGCGATCTGGGGTCGTCCGTGGTAGTAGACGGTGATGGTCCGGTGCTCGCCCTCGTTCTGGGGCGCCAACGGTGAGGCGAAGTACGCGTTGCCCTCGCGGCGGAACGGCACCGGGCGGCCGTCCTGGACCATGCTGTCGACTTCCAGGGGGGCCATGAGGTCGACCTGCAGCTCCCCGCCGGGTCCGAGGACGCGGTAGGTGATTCCGTTGCGTCCGCGGATGCTGCTGTCGGAAGGACTGATGGCGACGTGGAGGTCGTAAAAGGTCACGTCCCACCAGGCGCGTCCCGGCGTGGTGTAGGATCCCCTGAGGGTATCGGCGCGAGTGAAGGATTGAGGGCTCTGGGCCATGCCGGCGAATGGTGCCGCCGCGACGAGCGCCGACGCGAGGAAGAGAGCGCGCATGGCCCGGAATCTCCATCGAGGCGATGGGATGCGCCACTCACCCGACCCGATCGTCGGGCTCTAGCGCGCGACGTTTCATCGCTATCGCAACTCATGGGAGCTGCTCACGCCACTGGTTGCGTTCCTGCGGTGGGATCGAGAGGCCCTCCGGGTGGACCGCGCGTCTGGCGAGGGCGCGCCCGAGCAGCCGCAGCTCCGCCTCCGGGCGCGCAACCGGCAGATCTACTTCGGCATGGCCCGGTACTTCGAGACCCTCCTCCAGCCACGGGTACGCGACGCAGGTCACCGCGCCCTGTCCCACATGCTCCCATCATTTCCATTGACCGCGTAAGTTCACTTTGAAACATCCGCAACGCTGCCGCGTAGAGCGACCTCATGGGCCCGACGGAATACTGGCTGCCCGCGCGCGAGGCGATCGGGCGCATCTCGGCCGCCGCAAGAACGTGGCTCGAGGGGCCGCGCGGTCGCTGGGTGGCGAGAAACCTCCCCCTGGCTCTCCTGGCCGCGCTCGGCGCAGCCGCCCTCGGGGTCACAGCGTGGGCCGGCACCTGCGGCTTCGAGGGTTGTCCTTCCGTCGCTGAACTGCGCGCGTTCCGGCCGGCCGAAGGCGGCCGGATACTGGATCGCGAGGGCCAGCTCATCGGCCGCATCGATCCGGTGCGACGGCTGGTGGTTCCGCTCGACCAGATCCCGGAGCACGTCCGCTCCGCTTTCATCGCGGTCGAGGACCGGCGCTTTCGCGAGCACGACGGCATCGACCTGCGCAGCGCATTTCGTGCGTTCTGGCGCAACGCGGCCTCGCTCGATGTGCGCGAAGGCTCGAGCACCATCACGATGCAGGCCGCCCGCACCGCGTTCCTCCCGCACCGGGAGGGGGAGCGGTCGTGGCGGCGCAAGCTGGTCGAGCTGGTGCTGGCAGAGCGGCTCGAGCGCGCGCTGACCAAGGACGAGATCCTCGAGCTCTACCTCAACGTCATCTACCTGGGCGAGGATACCTACGGGGTCGAGGCGGCCAGCCGGCACTGGTTCGGAAAGCCGGTCTCCAAGCTCTCGCTCCCGGAAGCGGCGGCCCTCGCCGCCCTGCCCAGGGCTCCTGCGCACTACGACCTGCGGCGGCAGCCAGCGCGCGCCACGGAGCGGCGCAACCTGGTCCTCATGCTGATGGCGGAGCAGGGCTTCATCACGGAAGCGGAAGCCGAGGACGCGCGTGGCGAGCGCCTGCGTCCAGCGCCGCGCGGGTGGTCGCCTGCAGCCGAGGACAGCTGGGCCGCGGAGATGACGCGCGGTTTCGTCGATTCGGTGCTCGGCCCGGGCAGGAAACGGCTGGGCGACCTGGTGGTGCTCACGACCTTCGATGCCGTGGCGCAGATGGCGGCCGACCAGGTCGGGAGCCAGGCAAGGGGACGGAAGCGCGGCGGACCCGAGATGGCGCTGGTGGCCCTCGATCCAAGGAACGGGGAAGTCCGCGCGGTCGCGGGTGGGCGCGAATTCCTTCCCGGCGGATTCAATCGCGCGGTCGCGGCCCACCGTCAGGCGGGGTCGGCATTCAAGCCTTTCGTGTACCTGGCCGCCCTCGAAGCCGGCCTCACCCCGGCCACTCTGGTGGACGACGAGCCGGTGGAGATCGAGGAGGCCGGCAAGCTCTGGCGTCCCGCCAACGCAGATGACGCCTACCTCGGACCGGTCACCCTGCGGCGTGCACTGGCGCGCTCCGCCAACGCGGCCACGGTGCGGGTCAGCCAGGCGGTGGGGCCGGCCAGTGTCGTCCAGGTCGCGCGCAGGATGGGCATCTCGAGCCCGCTCAGGGCGGTCCCGTCGGTGGCACTCGGCAGCTTCGAGGTGACGCCGCTCGAACTCGCTGCCTCGTATGCGCCTTTCGCGAACGGCGGCTACGCCGTCCAACCCTCGTTCGTGGTTCGGATCGAGGACGGCCGCGGCAAGCTGCTGTGGGAGGCCGAGCCGTCGGAGCCGGTGCGGGCGATCGATTCGCGGGACGCGTTCCTGCTCAATTCGATGCTCCAGTCCGCCGTGGACGAGGGAACCGGAGCCGCCGTGCGGGCCAGGGGCGTCTACGTGCAGATGGGTGGCAAGACGGGGACGACGAACGACAACCGGGATGCGTGGTTCGTGGGATTCACCCCAACGCTGGTCGCCGCCGTGTGGGTCGGCGACGACGCGCGGCGGCCACTCGGGGGTCGCGCCTGGGGCGCGTCACTCGCCGCACCGATCTGGGCGGACTTCTATCGGACCGGGTGGGAGGACCGGGAGGAGGGCGATGGCTGGCTGGCGCCCCGGGGCCTCGTGCAGGTGACCATCGATGCGGAGACCGGGCTCCTGGCGGGCCGCTTCTGCCCGGTGACCCGGGTGGAGTGGTTTCGCGAAGGGACCGAGCCCGATCGGGAGTGCGACGAGCACAGCGAGGGCATGTTCGTCTTCCTGGAGGACGTCGGCAAGAAGATCGGCAAGGTCTTCTCCGACATCTTCGACTGACCCATCCCGTCCGCCTTATCGCCGCCAGGCGAGCAG
>JBOHSQ010000271.1:0-5134 GCA_050733295.1 Gemmatimonadales bacterium | reverse complement strand
ACCTCGACCTCCGCGCCGCGCTCGAAACCTTGCCACCCGGCGCGCGCGCGGTGTTCCTGATGCACGAGGTCGAAGGGTACACCCACGAGGAAATCGCCGAGATGACGGGCGTGACCGCCGGCACCTGCAAGACCCAGCTCTTCCGCGCCCGGCGGCTGCTGCGAAAGGCGCTCGACCGATGACCTGCGACGACTGCGACGCCCTGCTCGACGCTCTGCTCGATGGCGACCTCGCCCCCGAGGACCGCGCGGCGGTCGGCGCGCACCTTGCCGGCTGCCCCGCCTGCGCGGCCTCACTCCGCGAGTTCGAGCGGATCCGCGAAGTCGCCCGCCGCGCCCCGCGAGAGGTTCCGCCTCCGCCAGGCACCTGGGAGACGATCGCCGCGCGCCTCCGTCCCTCGACCTTGGAGCTTCGCCCCTCGTCCGGGCGCGACGCCCCACGGCTCACGTCTCACGTCTCACGTCTCACCCCCTGGTCGCTCGCGGCCGCCGCAGTGCTGCTCGTGGCCCTCTCGAGCGCCGCAACCGCCTGGCTCATGGGCGGCAGGAGCGGACCGCCCGACCGCCCGACTTCCCGCCCGCCCGCCGAGGCGTCGCTCCCGCCCGACCTCCGGAAGCTGGAGGCCGAGTACGAGCTGGCGGCCCTCGAGCTGGCCCGCGCCCTGGAGCGCCGGCGTGACGACCTCTCTCCCGGGACCGTCGCGGCACTCACCCGGAGCGTCGCGGTGATCGACCAGGCCATCGCGGAGTCGCGGGCGGCGGTCCTCGAGGCCCCGGGTGATCCCGAGCTGGGCACGGTCCTCCGCGCCGCTCACGAGAAGAAGCTCGAACTGCTGGAGCGGGCCGCGCGCCTGCTCGCCGAGAGTTGAGGCCACGATGAACCCGCTGCCGGTCCGCTCGCCTGCCCGCCTGTCCGCCTGCGCGGCGGCCGCACTCCTGCTCGCGCTCGTCGCGCCGGCCGCCGCCGCGCAGGAGATCTCCCGCGGCTTCCGGATCGACGACGATGCCGCCATCCGGATCTTCAACCTCGGCGGTACCATCACGGTGCGTGGCTGGGACCGGGACTCGATCGCGATCACCGGCCGTGTCCCAGCCGCCGATGCCACCTTCTACGCCGGCGGCCAGGGCGCGGGCGCCAAGCTCGGCGTCGAGCCCAAGGGGAAGGGAACGGTGCCACCCCGCTCCGACCTCCGCGTCTTCGTGCCGCGCAACGCCCGGGTCTGGATCAAGACCGACGAGGCGGTGATCGACGTGGCCGGGGTCGCGGGGCAGGTGGATGCCTTCAGTGTCGGCGGCCGGGTCAAGGTCACGGGGCCGGTGCGCGCGCTCTCGATCGAGTCGATGGATGGGGCGGTGGAGGTCGAAGGCCAGATGGGGTGGGTGCGGCTCAAGTCCGCCGGCGGGGCCGTGCGCTTCAGCGGTGCCTCCGACGACCTCGCCGCCTCGAGCGTGAGCGGCACCGTGGTGGTGGCCGCGATCCGCGTGGGACGCGGTCGCATCGAGACCGTGACCGGCGACATCCGCTTCAGCGGGCTCCCCGAGCGCACCGGCACGCTGGCGTTCGAGACCCACGCCGGACGCACCGAGGTGCTGCTGCCGCGGAATGCCGCGGTGGATGTGGACCTGAACACGCTCGGCGGGACCATCACCAACACCTTCACCCAGCGGCAGCCGAAGCCGGGCCAGGCAGGCCGCGGGTCGGTGCTCACCTTCGCCACCGACATCGGCGGGGCCGCCGTGTCGGTGCGGAGCTTCAAGGGCGACATCCTCGTCGGCCCTGCGCCCCCCGCCACCGCCGCCGGCCAGTAGGGGGCGTCAACCGGACCGCCCCCACCGGCATCCCATCCGGTACAACGAGACCTGTGACGTCTCACGTCTCACCTGCCACTCCGATCTGTGAGGCCCCCGATGCTCCGTCCCCTCTCTCTCGCCACCGCCGCGCTGCTCGCGCTGCCGTCCCTCGCCTTCGCGGGTCCGCCCTGGGTCTCGATCGAGCTCCCCGCCAACCCGCTCGACCGCACCACCCGCGGCGCATACCTGCTGGTCCACTCCTTCCATCACGAGCGCATCATCTCGATGGCGATCGCCGGCCGCGCCGAGGGCATCGTGAACGGCCAGCGGCGCACGATCCCGCTCAAGTTCCGCGAGACCTCGCGTGGCGCCGTCTTCGCGCTCGACCAGATGTGGCCCAGGGAAGGCACCTGGATGCTGGTGATCACCGCCGGCGCCACCAACGGGAAGGGCGGGGCCACCGCGCTCGTGGGCGTCGGCGCCGACGGCGAAGTTCGCTCGATCAAGGTCCCGAGCCGGAAGGATGGCGAATACCTCCTCCCCGTCGACCCCACCGCGCAGGAGATCGAGCGTTCGCTCCAGGCCCTCGCCGCTGCCGACGGCCAGGACGACGGCACCTCGCTCGCCATGCTGCCGCTGCTCCTCCTCCCCCTCGGCGCGCTGGTCGGCCTGCGTCGCACTCGCGCTTGAGCCTCGACCTCCGTCTCTTGACCCGAATGGCCCCGGTTCTCGCCGGGGCCGTTCCGGGTTGGTGGCTCTTCGGATGGCGCGGGACGCTGCTTTTCTCGGGCCTCGCCCTGGCCGCGATGCTGGTTTATCGATCGATCGCCCGCCGCCGGCCGGGACTCGGCTCCGGCCTCGCCCTGCTCGGCGTCGCCGTGCTCTTCCAGGCATCCTCGACGCTCACCTGGGGTGGCGCCGATGTCCCCGACGGCACGCGCTACAAGGCGTCGCCGGTCGGGCTCTCGCTCGTGCTCACGCCAAATCGCACGGTCTCGGAAACGGTCGACTGCGGATGGCATGCCGTGTCGGGTTACGCGACTCCCTGCGAGGTGGCCTCCGCCCCCGCGTTCCTGCGGCTCCGGCTGGTGTATCCCCTGGTGGTGCTCGCGGCGCTCGCCTGCGGCGCCGGCGCCGGCATGTCCCTTCAGCCGCGCTGGTGCCTGCACCCCGTCCAGCGCGGCGTCGCCACCGGGGCAGCGCTGGCCGCGCTGGGCGCCGTGCCGCTGTTTCTCGAATCGATGGGGACGGCGCTCGCCCCGCTGCAGGGGCTCGCGGTGGGCGTGGGCGGAACGCTGGGGATGATGCAGCTGGTAGCGGGGGTGGTGCTGGGTGCGGTCGTGGCGACCGGAACGGTGGACGGCAAGCAGTAACGTCTCACATCTCACGTCCTATGCTTCACCTGTCCGTCCCCAGCGCGGCCAACCGCCCCCTGACCTCCCGCACCACCGGCTGCAGATCGGCATCGGCCGCCTGCCAAAGGTCGAGGAACTGGTTGTAGTACTCCCGCGCCTTCGCCGCGTCACCCCTATCCTCCGACAGTTCAGCCGCGCGCCGGAGCGCGGAGGGCAGTCCGTTGAGGTCCGAGAAGAGTCTCCTCGCTTCGGGAGACTGGATTCCGCGTTCGTACTGGGCCAGGGCTGAATCGGCTTGGCCCATCGCGTCGAAGGCCCGGCCGGCCGCAAAGGCCATGCAGTTACGGCAGAAGGCGTCGGGACGCGCCTCCGCCGCCCGGTAGGCGGCCACCGCATCGCCGAAGCGGCGCTCGGCCATCGCGATGTGCCCTTCCGCCACGTCGCGGTCCGCCGCCTCTCTCAGGTGCGCTGGCAGCGTGCGATCGCCGTCCGCCATCAGCCGGCGCGCCGTGCCGGGGTCGCCTTCCGCGGCGTAGACTCCCGCGAACCAGTAGTAGTTGCGGTCCTCCACCAGCAGGCTGTCCAACGGAAAGGCACGGAGCAGGGTATCGAGGTCGGCTGTCCCGTACCGCTGTACCGGTCGGTACAGCCTGTCGGTCTCGATCCGGCGCAGCGCTGTCCCGTGGCGCGCCGCACGCCTGCCCAGCTCCCCGGCCAGCACCCGCACCGAATCGAGCAGCCTCGCCGCCTCGGCCAGCCTGCCGGTGACTCCCATCGAGTTTGCGCGGATGTTGAGGCTCGTGAGCTGGTCGGTGGCCGACGGGCTCATCTCCTTGAGGACCACCATCAGGCTGTCACCCTTGCGGTAGTCCCGTGCGTCGTACGCGACCTCCCCCCGGAGCCACGGAACCCGCGGGTTCTGCGGATTGAGCTTCTCCAGCTCGGTCAGCACCGAGTCGGCCTCGGCCTGCCGCCCCTGGCCCGACATCGCCCGCGCCAGGTGGCCGTAGGAGAACCAGGTCCGGTCCACCGCGTTGGCCCGCCGCGCAATCGCCTCGCTCTCGGCATACCGGCCCTGGTCGCCCAGCATCAGGGCATAGTTGTTCAGCGTCACCCGGTCTTCCGGGTCAACCGCGAGCGCCGCCCGGTGGGCGGCCTCCTCCCTCGCCGGGTCCAGCTCGATGGTCCCGTAGAAGAACGCCTCGGCCGTGTGCCGCTCGAGCGGCGGGAGGCGGTCGCGCAGCTCGAACGCCCGCCGCCCGGCGTTTCGCACCGCTTCGTCCGTCTCCCCGGCGCGGGGGGCCACCGCCGCCATCTTCCGCCACGCCATCGCAAACGTCGAATCCGCCGCCACCGCCTCCTGCAGCAGCCCGTACGCCGGCTCCGATTGCCCGGCGTCATCGAGCCGCACCGCCTGGCTGTACTTCTGCAGGGCCTCGATGGAGCCGGTGGTCACCTGCTCCAGCGACTCGGTGTTCCGCAGCGACTTGAGCGACTCGCCCACCCGTTCGCGCAGGCGCTTGGAGAGCTTGTCCAGTGCCGCGATGATCTCGGTCTCGTCCTTGGCCGTCTCCCGGAGCGATACCAGCTCGCGCCCGTCGGCCGCACCCACGATCCGGGCGGTGAGCACATACCCGGCGCCCACCGGGCTGATCTCGCCCGCGATCACAGCCTTGGCGTTCTCCCGCCGCGCCAGCTCTCGCGCCAGGCTGGCGTCGAGGGTGGCCACGCCGCCGCGCTGCATCCGTCGGAGTGCAGCCGACACGGTGGCGGCGTCGAGCAGCCGGATCACCGGGCTCTGCGCCAGGTCCACCCGGAGCGCGTCGGTCACCGAGGCGCCGAGCGCCGAGTCGGGGGTGCGGTTGGCAAAGTCGGCCAGCACCATCTTGTCGCGCGCGTCGAGCTCGCCCGTGGCCATGAGCGTGCCCACGCCCCCGAACCCGAGGTTGCGCGCGAGCACGTAGCCCCCGGTCGCGAGCGCTAGGGCCC
>JBOHSQ010000270.1:0-12535 GCA_050733295.1 Gemmatimonadales bacterium | reverse complement strand
GCGTTCATCAACCTCCTCAACTATCTCGACCGCAACGTCATCTTCGCGCTGTTCGAGCCGATCAAGCAGGACCTCGGCCTCAGCGATGCGCAGCTCGGCTGGCTCGGGTCGGCGTACATCATCGTCTTCTCGCTCGCCGCACTGCCCGCCGGGGTGTTGAGCGACATCCGGTCCCGCCGCGCCGTGATCGCCGGCGGCATCGCGGTGTGGAGCGCATTCACCTTCTTCTCCGGGCTGGCCCGGAATTTCTGGCAGCTCTTCGCTTTCCGCTCCGCCGTGGGCGTGGGCGAGGCCGCCTACGGCCCCGCCTCGCTGTCGCTGGTGGCGGACTGGTTCCCCACCGACCGGCGCGCGTTCGCGATGGGGATCCTGTCCAGCGGCGTGGCCCTGGGCGGGGTGCTCGGCATCTGGCTCGGCGGCTCACTGGAGCAGCACTACGGCTGGCGGGTGGCGTTCATGGTGGTGGCCTTCCCGGGGTTCATCTGCGCGGTACTGGCCGCGCGGCTCATCGACCCGGCCCGCCCGCCGTCGTCGATCTCGGTGCGCAAATACCTCCGCCGGGTGGAGATGGGCGTCCTCACCATCGGCCGGCAGTTCCTGCCGCTTCTGCTCTCCGGCGTGATCGCGGGGTTCACCGGCTGGTACCTGGCGCGCCGGCTGGGCGCCGGGTCCCAGGTAGACGTGGCGGTGGCAGGGATGATCATCGCGCTGGGGCTCGTGGCGAACATCCTCCTCTGGATCCGCAACCTCCGGCGTGACAGCGCCGACCTGGGGCGGTTCGGCACCGGCGTGAGCGGCGCGTTCGACGAGATGCTCCTCGCAGTCAAGGTCGTGCTCCGCACCCCGACGCTGGGCTACCTGTTCGTGGGCGGTGCCATGATCTCGTTCGGAATGAACGGGCTGGTGGGCTGGGGTCCGACGTTCCTGTCGCGCGAGCTGGGACTCTCCGCCGGCGAATCGGCCCGGCTCTTCGGGAGCTGGGGCCTGCTGGCCGGCACGGCGGGCACGATCGTGGGCGGGTACATCGCCGACTGGCTGCGAAACAGCGGCTGGCTCGGCGCGCGGGGCGACTCGAGCCGGGTGATCACCGTCGCGTTCGGCGTGGTGGTGGGCGGCGCGCTCACCGTGGGGCTCCTCCTCGTGCGTGACCTGCGGATCTTCGCCGCGATGTTCACCGTGGCATTCTTCTTCCTCACCTGGTACAACGGACCGATGTCCGCCGCGCTGTTCGACGTGGTACCGCCCCGCATCGGCGCCACGGTGATGGGCGCGTACCTGCTGTTCATCCACCTGGCCGGCGACGCGATCGCCTTCCCGCTGGTGGGTGCGCTGTCGGACCGGTTCGGGATCGAGCGCGCCGTGATGGTCCTGCCGATCGTGGCGATGGCCGGCGGGGCGGTGGTGGCGTTCGCGTCGCGGACGATTGGCCACGACATGGCCCGGGCCGGGAGCCGTCCCACCGGCAACTGGCCAGTTCTCCCCTGACCCTCCCGATGCCGGGTGCACGCCGCGAACGGCGGCTGTCCGGATGCTGCCGGGCCGAAATCGTGAGTTGGAACCATTCTGGCAAGTAATTGTGGCTATTTGTGTTAGCTATGATCTCCAACCGCCGGTGACGCGATGGTGTCGGGGCACGACTCGTGCATCGACGGCCGTCATGCGCGCGTCCGACCTGCCACCGATTCCGCTCCTCCAGCTCGGAGCCACGCCGCCCGACGACGTGGTGCTCGAGACCTGGCGGGAGGCGCTTTCCGGCGTGCTCGGCGGCGAGCTGCCCCACTCCCTGTTCGCACTCTGGATCTATGACGACGCCGGGGAGGCCGTGCTGGTCGGCCCGGCCGCCCTGGCCGAGGACGGCCTAACGCTGCCGAGGGCCGCGCCCCGCGCTCCGACTTCGGAGCTGGAGCGGCTGGAGGACATCGTACGGCGCGCGGGCTATGCCTCGGTCGTGGTCCGCTGTGCGCCGCTCGAGGATCGCGACGCCGGGCTCATGCTGCTGGCCGACTTCGAGCGCGGACGCTACGACGCGTCGCGCGTCGACTTCCTGGAACGCGCGCTCGAGGCGATCGGGCCGACGCTCGCGCGGGTGGCTCGACTGAGAGCAGGCAGGACGGGCGAGGCGGGCGAGACGGGCAGGACGGGCGGGAAGGACGTGCCGGGGTGGCTGGTGGCCGAGCTGGGCGCGGCGGTGCGCGACGTGGGGACGCCGAAGGCGTTCGCGACGCGGCTGTCCGAGGCGCTCAAGGGGTGGATCCCGCACGAGCGGCTCGAGCTGATCGTGAACGACCCGGTGCACGAGGACTTCTATCGCCTCGGCGCGCACGATCACGGGACGCTGTGGAGCGACCCGGCGCTGGTGGTACCGGCGGACGACTTCGAGGCGGCGGCGCTGGCGGGCAGCTCGGGGCGGTTCGTCATCGCGGACGCGGAGGCGGAAGGCCAGCGACCGGCCTGGCCCCGCGGCGGATCCCGGACGCGCAGCGTGGCGGGTGCGGAACTGCCGGGCGGAGACCGCGTGATCGGATGGCTGCTGGTGGGCAGCGGGCCACCGTCGCTCCACTCCGCCGATGACGCCGTGCGCCTCGCCGCGGTGGCGCCGCTCGTGGCCGCGCGAGTGGAGACCTTCCTCCTCGCCTTCCAGGCGCAGGTACTCCGCTCCCACGTCGCAGTCCTGCGAAGCGTGCCCGCGAGCCTCGCGCGGGCGGCCGAGCTGCTGGCGACGACGGCGCAACTCGGTGTCGCAACCCGGCTCGTGGCGAGGGAGGCGCAGGCGCTCATTCCCTCGAGCCGGCTCGAGCTGGCGCTCCGCACGGGGCACGAGGACGAGGCGGTGATCCTGGAGCCGGGCGAGGAGAGGCCGCTCGCGGAGCTCCAGCCGACCGCCACTTCCAGCACCGAGCTCGGCCGGGTGCTGAGCGGCGAGTTGCCCAGCGCGTTCGAGTCCGGCACGCGCGACCGCGGGGCCGCGTCCATCATCGTCCCGCTCCGGGTGGCGGGCCGGATCACCGGCGCGCTGGTGCTGCACGGCGAAGGGCTCAACCGCGCCGACGCGGCGCTGGCCCAGCAGCTCGCCGACGTGCTCGCACCGCACCTCGAGCTGGGCCGCCGCACCGCTGCGCTCTCCGCGACATGGGCGGGCGGAGTTGCGGGCAAGCCGCTGGCCCCCGCACGGTCGCGACGCGTAGACGGCTAGCCGCTCTACCCCGCCGCACACGCGGCCGGTAGCTTGGGCGTTACCCGCCTCCGGAGCTGCCGTCCGTGAACGATCGCCCCTTCCTTCCACACGCACTCGTACTCGCCGCCGGGCTCGTGCTCGCCGCTTCGGTCATCGGCGCGGTGTGGCGCGGCAACCATCGCCTGGCCCAGACGCTCGACGTTTCCGGATCGGCGCGACGGGACATAACGGCCGATTTCGCCGGCTTCCGCTTTTCACTCCGGGGCGAGGGGGAGACGGCCGAAATGGCCTATCGCGACCTCAGGCGGCAGGGGCCCGCGCTCGAGGAGTTCATGCGCGCGCACGGCTTCGCCGTGGAAAGCGTCACGGTGCAGCCGGTCACGATCGAGCCGATTGCCGAGTTCACGCCGCAGGGCCAGATGACCGGCCGGACGCTGCGCTATCACTACCGCCAGCGATACGAGCTGCAGACGGTGGATGTGCCCCGGGTCGCCAGATTCGCCCTCGACCTGGCGGGGCTGGTGGAGCAGGGGGTGCGGGTGGAGCCGGGGCAGCCGGAGTACCACTTCAGCCGCCTGCCCGAGATCAAGGGGGAGGTGCAGGCGGCGGCGGCGAAGGACGCGATGGAGCGGGCCCGGAGCATCGCGGAGGCGAGCGGGGCCCGGCTGGGGGCTATCCGGCGGGCCAGGATGGGCGTGCTCCAGATCACGCCCAAGCACAGCACCATGATCGCAGATTACGGAGTCAACGACCTGACGTCGATCGACAAGGAGATCACCGCGACGGCCCACGCGTCGTTCGCCATTCGCTGACGGACGCGGCAATCCGGCCGTCCCCCTGGAGGTTACGATGCCGGATCCCAAGAATCCCAAGAACGCCAAGCCGGATTTCTCGGACGTGAGCGGCGGTGGCTCCCACAAGGCCAGCGCCCCGCCCCGCGAGGGCCGCACCCATACGGTCAAGCCCGGCGAGAGTCTCTCGAAGATCGCGAAAGAGTATTACGGCGACGCGTCCCGGTGGCCCGAGATCTACGAGGCCAATCGCGACAGGATCAAGGACCCCGACCTGATCCATCCGGGCCAGGAGTTCGTGATTCCCGATTCCTCGGCCGAGTGAGGTATTCCATCATGCCGAACACGACTCGACTTCTCGCAGTGGCATGCCTGCTCGGGCTGGTCGCCTGCGGCAGTCGCGAGCCGCCCGTGCCGGAATCGGAAACCGGGCGCGACGCTGGCGAGATGCCCGCGACACCGCCGCCGGCGGCGCCCGCCGCCACCGCCCGGCTCCAGATGGGCAAGGGCGTCGATGACAACAAGAACATCACCGGTGCCACCACGAGCTTCGGCACGCGGGACACCATCTACGTGGCGGTGCGCACCGAGGACGTGGCACCCGGCGCGCGCCTCACGGCGAAGTGGACCTTCCAGGACGGCCAGGTGGTGGAGGAATCGTCCGAGACGATCACCGCCGGCGGCTCGGGGGTCACCGAATTCCACATCATGAAGCCTACGGCATGGCCCGCAGGGACCTACCGGGTGGAAGTGATGATGGACGGGCAGCCGGTGGGGAGCCAGCAGTTCACGGTGCAGTAGTGTGGCTGGATGGCTGGATGGCTGGGCGGCGGTGAGCGGGGGGTTCCCGCTCACCGCTTTCTGCTCCGAGCCTACCGCAGCTCGCTCGCCGGTACGACCCGGTCCCACTTCTTCCGGCCCCCAGCATCCCACACGGTGATCGTCATCCGCCGGTCGTTGCGGGGGCCGCTGAAGTCGAGCGTGGCGAAGTTGTGCTCCTCGACCACGGTCTCGGGAATGCGGAGCATGTTGCCATCCTGCGGGTCCACCCTCGACACCCGGGCGGTGAGTGCGGAGACGGTGAGATCGTAGAGCGCGTAGGAGCCGGCACGCTCGAGCCGGTTCATTTCAGTGTGGTGGATGTCGCCCGAGATGAAGAAGACCCCGTTGATCCTCTCCTCCGCGAGCCGCGCCAGGATCCATTCCCGCTCCTCTGCCCACCGGGCGTAGGCCTCGAAGCGACGGAGCGGGTTCAGGAACTGTCCGCCCATCGCCACGATCTTGAAGGATGCATTGCTTGTGGCCAGGGCGTCGATCAGCCATTCCCGCTGCTCCCGGCCCAGGATGGTGCGCTCGCCGCCCACGCGGTCGAGCGGAGCGCGGAACCAGCGGTTGTCGAGCAGGAAGAAGTCCACGTCCGACCACTGGAACATCGTGGTGATGCCGCCCTGGCCCTCGAGGCCGAAGGTCGCGTTCCCCCAGAAGAGCTGGAAGGCCTCGCGGGTGAGCGCCTTGTCCCGGAAGGAGCGGTCGGAGTCATTCGGCCCGTAGTCGTGGTCGTCCCAGATGGCGTAGTGATGCGTGGAGCCGAGGAGCGGCTGCAGCTCCTCGCGTGCGCGGGTGTGGGAATAGCGGTGCAGGATGCCGGTGCGGGTGTACCAGTCGGCCTCGCGGAGGTAGGTGTTGTCGCCCAGCCAGAGCATCGCATCCGGGCGGGCGCGATGAACGGCGCCGAGGATCTGGAAGTCGCTCCCGTACGCCGGGCCGGGACGGTCGTAGGCGGGCTCGTTCACGTAGAAGCAGCTCGCCAGGGCGATGCGGAACGCCGGCGGGTCGCCCCGGAACTGCCAGAGCACCTGGGTCTGGAACCGGAGCGGCCAGGGCCGCTCGACCGGTGAGCCGTCGACCAGCACGCCGTAGTGGTAGACCCGGCCGGGCTCGAGCCGGTCCGCGACCAGCTTCGCAGTGTGCGCGGTGCGCCCCTCGGTGAGGACTTCCGCGGTGGTCATCCGGGTGCCGGGTGCCGTGGAATCCCAGTACTCGATGCGCACGCGGGCGGAGGCGGTGGTCTGGAGCCAGACCAGCGCCTCGCGCATTTCGGAGTAGCCGTTCATCGGCCCGGCGGCGATGCCCGCGGCCTGCGCGGCGAGGCTGGCCGGCCAGGCGGCGAGCAGCAGCGCCGCCAGCTGCGTGGGGTTTCGCCAGGTTCTCGGCAGTCGTGCCATCGTGGTGGTCCCCGTGGGTGGCCCAGGGAGATTGAACCAGCGTCGGGGAGGCGCGTCAAGCAGGTAACGGTTTGGCCGGCGCGGGGTTGCCCCGGGTCCCGCCGGGGAGCAGAATGGGGACGCAACCCGGAGGGGGCGGGTATCCCCATGCGTCCGCAACGATTCCGTGCACCCGTGCTCCGCGGAGCCGCGACCACCTTCGTCGTCCTGACCCTGGCCTGCGGGCCGCGCGACCGGGCCGTACCGTCCGCGGCGGACACCGCGGCGAGTGGACAGGCAGCGCCGGCGGGCGCGGCGGCCGAGCTCGAGGCGGCCGAAAGGGCGGTGGCGCCGCTCCGCGCGAGGTTCGGCTCGATGGACCGGGTGGACGGGGCACTCGTCCGGGGCGACGTCAGCTCCAGCTTCCGCGCCTACTATGAAGGCGAGCAGCTCCGCGGCCTGGAAGTCTCGGTGGAGCAGGGCGACTTCGCCCGGAGCGAGGAGGAATACTTCCTCATGAACGGCGGTGTGGTCCACTTCGCGTCGCGTGGCGTGCGGGCGCGGACAGAGCCCGGCGCGGCGGCCGGTACGACCGACTCGCTGCGGTACCGCGTGGCGCTCGACGGGGCCGGCGGTGTGGTCGCAGGGGAGAAGCTGGTGAACGGCGCGGCCGAACCGGTCGAAGACTACCGCGCCGCGATCATCACCTCGCAGGCGCGGACGCTGGACGAGACGGCGCGGGCGCTCCGCCGGCCCTAGCCCGGCGCATCGGAGGGTGGCGGTGGTGGCGGCATGCCGGTCCCCGGCGGCCCGGCCGCGGTGGGGGGCCGCACGAGTTCACGCAGGCGGTCGCGCAGGCCGGTGAGCGCGCGGTAGAACGCGCGCAGGATCAGCACCGCGACCACGAGCAGCACCACGACGATGATCGCGGTGATCACGGGGTGCGTGGTCGCCATCCAGGTGAGGAAAATGGCCACCGCGTCCTCCGCGAAGCTCAGGAGCCAGTTGCTGAAGGGCTCGGGGCTGGTGTTCGCGGCGGCGCGGGTCGAGGCCTTGGCGCCGTGCGAGGTGAGGGCCACCGCGCCCGCGAGCAGTGCGGAGCCGGTGCGCCATGGCTCGTCGAGCCCGGCCATCGCGCCGAAGGCGAGAACCGCCGCGGCCGGCGGCCGGATGAAGGTGTGGACCATGTCCCAGACGGAGTCCACCCACGGGATCTTGTCGGCCAGAAACTCGACCAGGAACAGCGTGAGGCTGAGGCCGAGTATCACGGGGTGGGCCAGCACCGCGAGGGCGGGCGGCAGGTCCACCAGGTCGAGGCGCTGGAGCAGCCCGGCGACGGACATCGTCGCATACAGGTTGAGTCCGGAAGCGAAGGAGGTCCCGAGGATGAACCCAAGGTTCTCGAGCGGAGACATCGAACCCTCCGGACGTGTCGGCTGGGGCTCAACATTGCGCCGCGCCCGGGGTGCCTGTCCAGCGATGGCGCTGCTGGGGCTCGCACTGGGCTGCGCCGGGCCGCAGGGAGACCCCGGCGCCGCAGCCGCGGCGCTCGATTCCGCCTACGCCACCTTCAGCGAGGCGTATCGCACCGCCGACCCGAAGCTGGTGGCGGGCCTCTACGCCGACAGCGCGTTCTATCTCGTGCCGGGCGACACGATCGTGCGCGGCCGGGAAATCATCGAGGCGATCTTCGCCGGGTTCCTGGTGCCGTTCGCCCAGAGCGACAGCGGGCGGCCCCGGATCGCGTTCGACATCGTGGACCGGCGGGTGAGCGCGGCCGGGGACCTGGCCACCGACATCGGGTATTACATCCTGAACGACCGGTTCCGGGGCAAGTTCATCGTGATCTGGCGACGCGACGCGAATGGCCGGTGGCGGATCCACGCCGATGGCTACAGCGGGGCGCCCGACCTCCGGCCAGCGGCCGCGGCCCCTGCTTCGCCACCGCCGGCGGCTGGCACGCCATGACCCGCCCGGGTCCGGGTCTCGCCTCCGCCACGTCGGGGCCGCTCGCGACCGGCGCAACCCCGACGGCAGCCGCGGCGCTGGTGCGGTTGCACCGCCTGGCTCACCTGCTCGACTCGAAGTTCCGGATCCCCGTCCTGGGCATCCGGTTCGGACTCGACCCGATCCTCGGGCTCATCCCCGGACTGGGCGACGCGCTCGGGCTCGCCGTCTCGGGCTACATCGTGCTGGAGGCCGCCCGGATGGGCGCCCCGGGTCCGCTGCTCGCCCGGATGATTGCCAACGGCGCACTCGACGCGATGACCGGCTCGGTGCCGGTGGCCGGCTCCATGGTGGACTTCGTGCTCCGCGCCAACCGCCGCAACGTCGACCTGCTGGCCCGCTGGCTCGAGGCGCCCCACGCGATGGAGCGGCATTCCCGGCGCTTCTTCTGGGTCGCGGGGCTCACGCTGCTCGTCGTGACACTCGCGGCGCTCGCCCTGGGCATCTGGCTCGTCCTCTGGATCCTGCGGCGGCTGGCCGGCGGATGAGCGGCGTGGCCTACGAGGTCCGGGTCTCGCTCGACCCGTCACGCGGCGACGCGTTCGAGGAGTGGATGCGGGGGCACCACGTGCCGGCGGTGCTCGGCTCGGGCTGCTTCACGGGTGCGCACTTCGAGCGGCTGTCGGCGGGCGAGTACCGGACCCGGTACGCATCGGCGACGGCCGGGGACCTCGAGCGCTACCTCGCGGACCACGCGCCGGGCTTGCGGGCAGACTTCGCCGCGCGGTTCGGGGGGGCGCAGGTGGCGAGGGAGGTGTGGGAGACGCGGGAGGCATGGGGCGGGAGGGCGGAATGAGGACGGTCAGGCGGGCTGGCGGGTGGGCGGGCAGATGCTGTGGCGCCGCCATCGGAATGCTGATGCTGCTCCTCGGAGGGTCCTCGGCCGCGGCGCAGCGGGTGGGTGTGGACGTGCTGGCCTACGTGGGGTACTCCCGGGCGTCGTTCCGCGACCTGGGCACGGTGGAGCTGGGCCAGCGCGCTGCGAACGGCGCGATCGGCGGGATGGGACTCCGGGTGCCGCTCGGCGGACCGATCGGGATCCGGGGCGAGCTGTTGCTCGCGCGACGCGGGGGCACGTTCGACCTGCCCCTCTCGGAAACCGAGACCGGGGAGTTCGACGTGGACCTCGTCTATCTCGAGGTGCCGCTCCTGCTCCAGTTCCAGTCGTACGAGGTGAGTCCCTTCGCGCGCCCGTTCGCGTTTGGCGGCCTGGTCCCGGCGTTCCGGCTGGGCTGCGACGCCGAGATCCGCGCCGACGCGGGCGTCGCGCGGGACGACTGCAGCACGGCCGAGGACCAGTCCGCCATGCGGTGGCTCGACGTGGGCGGCGTGGTGGGCGCGGGCGTGGAGTTCCGCCGCGGGCGGCAGCTCTGGCAGGCGCAGGTCCGCTACCAGCGGAGCTTCAACTCGCTGTTCGAGGACTTCGAGCTGGTGAACCAGTCCTTCGCCATCATGGTGGGGGTGGGGATCTGATCATGGGCGGACAGGCGGGCAGGCGGGCAGGCGGGCAGGCGGGCGCGCTCCTGGTGGCAGTCCTCCTCGCCTCCGTCACGCCCGGGCGCGCCCAGGAGGCGACCTACGTCGTCCGGCAGGGCACCGACACCGTCATGATCGAAACCGTGCGGCGGATGCCGGGCGCGCTCGAGGCCACGCTGCTCGACCGCCTCCAGCGAGTGCGCTGGCGCTACGCGGCCGCGATCGCCCCGGACGAGACGGTCATCCGCTTCGAGCACGCCTACTTCCTGGCCGTCGACTCGGCCTCGGCCGAGCCGCGGCAGCGGGCCGCACTCAGCTTCGAGGGCGACACGGTCATCGTGACGATCGAGCAGGGCGGGCAGTCGCGGGTGCAGCGGATCGGCTCGCGGGCGGGCGCGCTCCCCTTCATCAATCCATCCTTCGTGCTGGTCGAACAGGCCATCCGCCGGGCGCGGGTGCTGGGGCGCGACTCGGCCAGGGTGCCGCTCTTCGGGGTGAGCGGCGGGCAGACCTTCGAGGCCACGATCCTGCTCCGCGGCCGCGATTCCGCCGAAGTGCGGATCGGCCCCGCGATGGCGCAGTTCCAGCTCGACCGCGAGGGGATGCTGGTGGCGGGCAGCGTGCCGGCGCAGCGGCTGGTCCTGGAGCGCACGGCGGGCGTCCTGGGTGTGGGCGTGCCCTCGCTGGTGATGGCGCGGGAGAACTATGCGGCGCCGGCGGGGGCGCCGTGGGTGGCGGAGGCGGTGAGCATCCCGTCGGCCGACGGCGTCCGGCTGGCCGGCACGCTCGCGCTTCCCGCCGGGGCATCGGTGGCGTGGAAGGTGGGCGCGGTGGTGCTCATTTCCGGCTCCGGCCCGCAGGACCGCGACGAGCACGTGCCCACGGTGCGGGACTACCGGCCGTTCCGCGAGATCGCCGACACGCTCGCGCGGCGCGGCATCGCGGTGCTGCGCTACGACGACCGCGGGTTCGGGGAGTCCACGGGGGACTTCCCCGCCGCGACGCCGCTCGACTTCGCGCAGGACGTGCGCGCGGCCGTGGCGTGGCTGCGCGCCCGGCCGGAGATCGCGCCGGGGCGGGTCGGGCTCATCGGGCACAGCGAGGGCGGGCTGGTGGCACCGATCGTCGCGGCCGACGACAAGGCGATCGGCGCGGTGGTGCTGCTCGCCGCCCCGGCTCGGCGCGGGCGGGAGATCCTCGAGTACCAGCAGCGCTACCAGGTGGCGCGCGACACCACGCTCGACCCGACGGAGGTGGATTCGGCGCTGGCGGCCGGCCGCGAGGGCCTCGATTCGCTGTCAGCCTCCAACCGGTGGTGGTCGTTCGTGCTGGGGTACGACCCGCTGCCCACCGCGGTCCGGCTCGGGATGCCGGTGCTGATCCTCCACGGCGAAACCGACCGGCAGGTGACCTCCGACCAGGCGAACGAGCTCGCGACGAGCATCCGGGCAGGCGGCAACGCCAGGGTCACCGTGCACGTCTTCGCCCAGACCAACCACCTCTTCCTCTCCGACACTGACGGCAATCCGGCCGGCTACGCGAGGCTTCGGGACCGGAAGGTCCGGAAGCCGGTCCTGGGCCTGCTGGCCGACTGGCTGGTGGCGGTGCTGCGCTAGGGGGCTCGCCGCAGGGTAGATTCCTGTCGCTCAGAATCGTCGAGAACGACTCTGTTTCGGAGGGAAACCGACATGACCGCCACGCTCACCGTGCCGCGTCCCGTGGCCGGCGACCATCTCCCCTATTACGACACCTACATCACCAAGGTCGGCGAACACGAGGACGTCATCGCCGTCCTGGCCGACCTGCGCCGGTCCACTGCCGCGCAGCTCGCCTCGATGTCCGAAACGCAGGCCAGCCACCGCTACGCCCCCGGCAAGTGGAGCGTGCGCGAGGTGATCGCCCACGTGGCGGACAGCGAGCGGGTGTTCGGCTACCGACTGCTCAGCATCGCGCGCGGCGATGCGACGCCGCTGCCCGGCTTCGACGAGAACAAGTGGGCAGAGATATCGAATGCGGAAACCCGGCCGCTCGCAGATGTCGCGGCGGAGTTCGCGGCCGTCCGCGACGCCACGTTGGCGCTGGTTCGGAGCCTCGACGCCGCGGGCTGGGAGCGGAGGGGTACGGCGAACGGGGTGGGTGTCGCGGCGCGCTCACTGCCCTACATCATTGCGGGGCACGAGCGGCACCACCTGTCCGTACTGGCGGAGAGGTACGGGGTGGGGCGGTGAGACGTAAGTCGTAAGACGGGCAGAGACGGGCAGAGACGGGCGGTCCCGCTCACCGCCCACCGAGGCCGCCGACCCCCCGGATTGCGTCTTACGGCTCACGATCATCGAGCAACTCGTGGAACACCGTCTCCCCGGTCCGCAGCATCCGGCGCAGGTAGGGACGGCAGAGTCCGCACTGGTCGCCGCAGCCGGTTTCGCGCATCACGTCCGCGAGCGACCAGGCCTCCGCCCGCGCGAGCGGCAGCAGCTCGGCGAAGAGGTAACGCTGGCAAATGCAGCGGTCGACGGTGATCCCGGGCGGCACCGGCGGAAGGTAACCGCGTCCCTGGCAGCAGCGCCGGGGACCGCGCCACGGGAGAGTGTCCGATGACGCTGCAGGTGTGGCTGGACGGCCGGATCCTCCCGGCCAACGACGTGAAAGTGTCCCCCTTCGCCCACGCGCTGCACTACGGCACCGGGGTCTTCGAGGGGATCCGCTGCTATCCGACCGACACCGGCGCCGCAGTTTTCCGCCTGCCGGAGCACGCGGAACGGATGCGCCGGGGTGCGGAGGTACTGGGCCTCGAGCTCGACCCTGCCGTACTCACCCGCGCCATCCTCGAGACCCTCCGCGTCAACGGCCAGCGCGACGCCTACATCCGGCCGATCATGTTC
>JBOHSQ010000269.1:0-4155 GCA_050733295.1 Gemmatimonadales bacterium | reverse complement strand
GCCCAGCATTTCGTCCCGAGCGTCCTGCCGGACGGGGACGAGGCGGGTGAGGACGCGGGGCGGAGTCAGGAGCGGAATGGGGCGGATCTCGTTTGGGGGGACACTGCGGGTTTCGGGGAAAGTAACCGGACGGCGCGTCGGCAGGAGAACGCGGCCGAATGTACGCATCCACGCAGCCAACCTCACGTCCTGCCGTCCTGCCGACATGCAGTCCTGCCGCCCTGCCTCGCCGCCTTGCCAACCACCGTCCACTGGCTATCCTAAAAAGCACCGCGTCGCCGCGGCCCCAGCGGGGCCCGGCTCAGTGTCCGTGGACCCCGCTCCTGGCTCGGCCCGCCGCACTCCGCCCGACCCCGACTGGCCGCCGCTCCCAGCCGACCGCCGGCCCGCGCACGCGGGGGCCGGCATGCAAGGAGGTCGCTCGTGAGAATCCCCGTCCCCCGGGGTGCCGCAGCCGCTCTCGCGCTCCTGTTCCCCCTCGCCGCGGTGCAAGCCCAGAACCCGGAGTCGCAGGCTGCATTCATCAAGGCCGCCGAGGAAGGCGGGCCCGCCCACATTTCGGCCGCCGCGGCCGTGGCGCGAATGGAACCCAACGGCGCGTTGACGCCCCTCAGGCCCGGCAGCAACGGCTTCACCTGCACCATCCTGCCCGACGGCACCAACGCCCCCGTTTGCCTGGATGCGAACGGCCTCGAGTTCATGAAGGCGGCCTTCTCCGGGGCACCCAAGCCGACCAATACCGCCCCGGGCATCGCATACATGGCCAAGGGCGGGAAGCACTTCGAGAACGCCAAGGGCGAGAGTGTGATGAAGCCATCCGCCGACACCAAGGAGGTAGATGAGCCGCCCCACTGGATGATCCTCTGGCCCATCGATGCCGCAGCGTCGGGACTTCCCACCAAGCCGAATTCGGGGGGGTCCTACGTGATGTTCGCAGGCACGCCGTACGCACACCTGATGGTCTATCAGGACCCGAAGCGGCTGAAGAACTGATTCCGCGGCCGAAGTAATCGTCCGTCAACCCGCGGTTCGCGCCGATCCTGAGCGTGGACTTCCCTGCGCCAGGGAGGTCCACGTCGTGTTCAGCCTTGCACCCCGCTACTGGCCCGGGCACGCCTCGCCGGGTACGTTCACGAATCATGAAGACCGAAACACCCGACGAGCCCGAGGTGGCCGACGTCGCCGAGTCCACCAGGGCCGGCCGTCAGGCCGAGGTGCCGCTCTTCACGCCGGCCGGCCAGGCGGTGCGCCACTGGCGCGAATGGGCCGTGCCCCGCAAGGCGAGCCGCTGGCGTCCCGGCAAGAGCGCCATGGAGCTGGCCCGCGCCTGGTTCACCAGCCCGGCGCCGCTGGTGCCGAGCGAGATGCGCGCGCTGCTCGAGTCGCATCCGCTCACCCTGGACCTTGCGATCGAGAGTGGCCACGCGGAGTTCGTCACCGACCTTCCCGGCATGCCGGAGGGCCGCGCGCACGGTCTGCTGCTCCGCGGCACGGGCGAATCGGGCGGCGTGACGATCGGGGTGGAGGCGATGGCCGACGAAACCTTCGGCGCCAGGCTCACCAAGAAACTGCGTCAGGCGCTCGAGGTGGATGCGGAATCCGAATTCGCCGAGCGAGCCGCCGGTCTGCTCGGCTTCCTCTTCGACGGCGATTCCGATCCCGCCGTGGAGCCCTGGTGCCACCTCCGCTGGCGACTGATCACCGGTGCGGCGGCCACCGCCATCCAGGCCGGCCGCGACGGCGCGCCGGTCGCGGTATTCGCGGTCCACGAGTTCCGCAACGCGATGGTGGACCCGGTGACGGAGGCGGAGAATCTCGAGGACCTGAACGCCTTTGCCTCGCTGCTCGGTCAGGGCCTCGGGCCGCTCGAGCCCGGCAAGCTCGCCGGGCCGGTGCGGATGGAGTCGCCATTGGTGGGGGAGCAGCCGGTGGACCTGCTGGTGGGGTGGGCGCTGTCGGAGTAAATGGGACGGGCAAGACGGGGTGGGCCTGGGCGGGGCGGGGGCCCGTCAGGCATTGTAGATCGTCCCCCCCTCCCTCCGATACAACTCCAGCACCGCCTTCGCCTCGCGCCGCAGCACTTCGCCCTGGACCGCGACGCCGCGCGACTCGAGATACGCCCAGGATTCGGGGAACACCGGCCCCTCGTCGAACTCGAGCGCGGTGGCATCCTCCCGCGTGGCACCGTAGACCAGCCGATGCACCCCGCTCCAGTGCGTCGCGCCGAGGCACATCGCGCACGGCTCGCAGGAACTCACCAGCTCGTGCTCCGGCAGGCCCTCACCTGCCAGCGTGAAACTGCCGCGCCGCACCTGGGCGTACATCAGCGCAACCATCTCGGCGTGGAGCGCGGAGTTGTTGAGCCGCACGACGCTGTTCACGCCCACCGCCACCAGCCGCCCGCTCTGTATTTCGAATACGGCCGCCCCGAACGGCCCGCCAGTTCGGTGCGTGACGTTGAGGCGGGAGAGCTCGATGGCAAGCCGCATCCGGTCGTCGCCGTGATATGCACGTCCCCAGTCGATGGCCGCCTCGAGCCACGCCGGCTGGTCGATGACGACGGTCGGAGGACGGGAAGTCATGGGCGAACCTTAGCTGAATGGCTGGATGCCTGGATGGCTGGATGGCGGGATGGCTGGATGGCTGGCGAGGCGATCGGTTCGCCCCCGGTGGCGACCCTGTGGCGCTTGGGATACCTTCGGTGACCTCGCCGGACACGACCCGGGAACCCATGCGCCGCCTGCTCATTTCCTCAGTTCTCCTCGTCCTGGCCGGTTCCGCCACGGCGCAGTCGGACACCTCGGCCAAGGCCGGCCAGTACGACCTCGGCAAGATGTGGACGTTCGAGAATCCGCCGGCGGCGTACTTCTCCGAGACCTACGGCTTCCGCGCCGACAGCGCCTGGTTCGCCCGTGCCCGGCTTTCCGCCCTCCGCATTCCCGGCTGCTCCGCCGCCTTCGTCTCCGGCCGCGGCCTGATCGTCACAAATCATCATTGCGTGCGCGGCCGCCTCTCGTCGATCGCGCGCGAGGGCGAGACGCTGATCGACTCGGGCTTCGTGGCCCGCACCGAGGCCGACGAGCGGCAGATACCCGGCTACTTCGCCGACCAGCTGCTCGCGGCAGTGGACGTGACCGAGGAGCTCGACCGGGCGCCCGAGCCGGAAGCGCGCCGGGCCGCCGTGGACTCCGTGCGGGCCCGGCTGCGCAGTCAGTACGCCCGCGCCGACGATTCCGTGGTGGTGCAAGTCGTCCCGCTCTACGACGGCGCCCGCACCTCGGCGTACGTCTTCCGGCGCTACACCGACATCCGCTTCGTTGCCGCGGCCGAGAACCAGTTGGGCTTCTTCGGCGGCGACCCCGACAACTTCACCTATCCCCGCTACGCGCTCGACTTCGCGCTGCTCCGCGCCTACGGCCCCGACGGAAGGCCGATCGCGAGTCCCCACCACTTCGGCTGGGGAGGCTCCACGGGCGTGGAGGAGGGGGACGCGGTATTCGTCATCGGGAACCCGGGCCGCACCGCGCGCCTCACCACCGTGGCCCAACTCGAGTACCTCCGCGACGTGGACGTGCCCGGCCAGGTCGCCTGGCACCGATCGCGGATGGCGGCGATGCGGGCCTACCGCCAGGCCGACCCGGTCGAGTCGGAGCGGATCGACCTTCGCAGCATGCTGTATTCGCTGTCCAACCGGGAGAAGAGCCTGGCGGGACGGCTCGAGGCCCTGCACGACCCGGCCGTGATGGCGCGCCGGGCGGACAATGAGCGGATCCTCCGCGATTCGATTGCCGCCCGGCCGGCACTGCGCACCCGCTACGGCGGGCTGTTCGACTCGCTCGCCGCGGTGCAGGCGGAGAAGCGGAAGTGGGCACCCGACGCGGCGGCACTGGGGAACCTGCTCAACGGCACTGCCGGCTCCGGCACGCTGATTCGCGGCTACTGGGCCTGGCGAGCCGGCGAGGCCGGCGCCGGCGCGGGGGCCGACACCGCGGCAACCAACGCGCGCCAGCGGCTGGCCGCTGCACCGGTGTGGCCGCCCCAGCTCGAGCGCCGCTACCTGGAGCTGCAGCTCCAGGATGTGGCCCGGGCCTACGGGATGGACCACTCCGTGACCCGCGAGCTCTTCGCCGGCCGGAGCCCCGCCCAGCTCGCGGA
>JBOHSQ010000268.1:0-6056 GCA_050733295.1 Gemmatimonadales bacterium | reverse complement strand
GTCACGGCCCCGGCCCCGGGGAACACGGGCCCCGCGAGCCCGGCGCGGACCGTGTGCCGCCGCCCAAGCCGCCGGCACATCCGGTCCGGTCGCCCACACCCAACCGGAGGGGTCGGTGAGCCTTCCCCTGGTGCTCGCGATCACCGGCGCGTCGGGCGCGCCGTACGCGGTGCGGCTGCTCGAGCTGCTGGCGCGCCACGAGGTGCCCACCTGGCTCATCGTGTCGGGCCACGGCCTGCGTCTGCTCGAAAGCGAGTGCGGCATCGGGTCGATCGAGGCGCTGGAGGCGGCGACCGGCGGCGACTGGCGCAGCATCACCCTCTTCCCCGACGGCGACCGCGGCGCGCTGCCGGCGTCGGGCTCGCAGCGCACCCGGGGAATGGTGATCTGCCCCTGCTCGATGGGCACCGTGGCGGCGGTTGCGCACGGGACCAGCCGCTCGCTGGTGGAGCGCGCCGCCGACGTGACGCTCAAGGAAGGTCGGAAGCTGGTGCTGGTGCCGCGCGAAACCCCGCTCTCACTCATCCACCTCCGGAACCTCACGGCCGTGGCTGAAGCGGGCGCCACGGTGCTCCCGGCGGCGCCGGGGTTCTACCACCGGCCCACCCAGGTGGCGGAGCTGGTGGACTTCGTGGTGCAGCGCGTCACGGACCAGTTCGGGCTGGAGATCCAGGTGGGGAAGCGGTGGGAGGGGTGAGAACGGGGGGTCGGCGGACGTCGATCACGAGGGAGCGGTCGGGGTCTCGGTGAACGGGGGGTGAGGTGAGGCTCGGGGTCATCGCGGACACGCACGGGCACCTGCGCCCGGAGGTCTTCGAGGCGTTCGCCCAGGTGGATCACATCCTGCATGCGGGGGACATCGGGCCGCTCGCGGTGCTGGAGCAGATCGAGACGATCGCGCCGGTGACGGCGGTCTACGGCAACACGGACGGGATGGACATCCGGGCGCGGTGCCCCAAGGTGGCGGCGGTGGAGCTGGACGGCTTCCGCATCGTGGTCACCCACGGCGACCAGCTGGGCGTGCCGACGCCGGAACTGCTGCAGGCGGAGTTTCCCGAGGCCGAGATCATCGTGTACGGCCACACCCACCGCCCCCTGCTCGCCACCGTGGACGTGGTGGTGACGGTGATGAATCCGGGGGCGGCGGGCAAGCGGACGAAGGACGGCCTGCCGCCGTCGGTGGGGATCATGGAGCTCGAGCCCGGCATCCCCCCGCGGGCGAGGCTGGTGCCGCTTCTCTAGGTGGCTGGATGGCTGGATCGCTGGATGGCTGGAACGCTAGCTGCCGGGCTTGGCGGCCGAGTCGGGCTTGGCCGGCGGCGGCGGCGGCGCCGGTGCCGGCTGCTGCTGCGCCGGTGACTTGGGCTGGATCCGGGCGCCCTTGATCGCTCCATCCGGCGCGATGGTCCAGCTCCAGACCATCGCCTCGTCGGGCCGCCCATCAAACTTCGCCTCCCGGGTGTAGACCAGGTTCCCGTCGCGCGCGGTCACGGTCTCCTCGACCACCTGGACCTCAGTGCCGAAGGCGATGACGAGTTCATCGGTCTCCTTGATCATCACGTCCTTCGAACCCATCATCGACTTCATCTGCTCGTCGAGCCGATTCCACAGGCTGTCCACCTGGTTCTCGTAGACCCACCTGACGTACTTCCGGCCCAGGCTGAGCGAGTCGTCGCGGGTGACCGGCGACGACTGGGCCGCGGCGTTCGAGGCCAGGGTGACGGCCAGGACGACGGCCGGGAAAACGGGGGAGCGCATGTAAACCTCGGTGAACGGGTGTACCTCCGGGTGCAATAGATATACGTCGGCGGGCCGCCCTCGTGCTCACGGCCCCCAGCGGGGGTCGAGGGAGGGGTGGGAGGTGAGCCGGCCGAGGCCGGTCCCGTCGGCCCCGATCAGCCAGAGCGCATCGGAACCCCCGCGTCCGGAGATGAAGGCCAGCCGGGTGCCGTCCGGCGACCAGGTGAACTGGCCGTCGAACTCGGGCCCCGAGGTGAGCCGGGTCCTCCGGCCGCTCCCCACCTCCACCACCTCCACGTCGTGGTTCTTCTCCCGCACCGACTGGAACGCGATCCTGGAGCCGTCGGGCGACCAGGCCGGATGGAATTCGTCGGCGGAATCGCCGGTGAGGCGGGAGGCGCGGCCGTCCTGGAGGCGGAGCAGCCAGATGTCCCGATTGCCGTCGCGGGTGGACCGGAAGGCGAGCGTGGCGCCATCGGGCGACCACACCGGATCATCATCATCGCCAGAGGCCCTGGTGAGGCGCACCTGCCGGCGCCCGTCCGGGTTCATCACGTAGACCTCCCGGTCGCCGTCCCGGGCCGAAGTGAAGGCGATGCGACTACCATCGGGTGACCACCGCGGACTCCCGTCCTCGGCCGGGGCGTCGGTGAGGCGGGTGCGTCCGGTGCCATCCGGTCGGACCACGAAGATGTCCACGTTGCCGTCGCGCTTCGCCTCGAAGGCGATCCGCGAGCCGTCGGGCGACCAGCTGCGCGGTGCCTTGGCGACGATGCCTCCCGCGAGATGGGTGGCGTGCCGGCCGTCGGCGCCCATCACGTGCAGCTGCCAGGTGTCCCAATCCTCGCCCCGCATGGAGCCGTACATGATCTCGCGGCCGTCGGGCGACCAGACGGGAAAGCGCTCGTGTGCGGCATTGGAGGTGAGCCGGGTCTCACGCCGGCCGTCGGGGTCGACGAGCCAGATGTCCCAGTTGCCGGCGCGCTTCGAGGCGTAGGCGATGAGGGAGGCGGGAGGGCGGGAAGGCGCGAGGGCGGGAGGCGGCGCCGGAGCGAGGCCGAGCAACAACAGGGACGCGGCCAGGAGGCGGAGATGAGAGGCGAGTAGCATGGCCAGTCCTGGAGGGGGAGGCTGGCGATTGGACGGAGCCCATCGACGATGGGTTGACGGAAGCGGCTCAGCGCCGCGGCGCTGGCCCGGCCCGAAGCGCCGCCTGCACTGAAGGGAACGTGGGCGGGGACGCGGCGACCCGCCGCCCACCCACGTCCTCGCCGCGGAAGAAGTCCACAACGAGGTCCTGCACCTCGGGGACCGGCAGGGCCTCGTGGGCGGCGTTCACGACCTCCACCAGCACGGCGTTCGGCAGGCCACGCGCCACCGCCCGGGCATTCTCGACCGGGTTGGTGGCGTCCAGCTCGCCGGTGACCAGGAGCGCGGGCACCTGGCTCCGGACGGGGCCATCGAACTCGACCGGCGGCGTGGCGTACCCCACGGCGCGACAGAACTCATCGGTGAGGAAGTGGAGGTCGAACGGCGCGCCGAACGGGGCGGTGGCGGCCTCCGCGGTCACCGCGTCCCAGCGCGAGCGGGGGCGGTCGGCGGCGCAGTTGACCGCGCGCGGCATCAGGCCAACGGTGCCACCGGCAAGCCCATTCCACGCCGACTCGGTGAACTGCGCGAGCAGGCGGTCATCGCCCGCAGCCACGGAGACGAGGAGGGCCGGCAGCCTGGCGTCGTCGAGGCTCATGCCCACGATGGCGTCGAACCCGTCGCGCCCGACCAGGAGCTCGCGGGCTCGTCGCTCGCGCCGGTCTCCCACGGTCACAGCCGCGGGTGCGGCGGCGAGGCGGGTGCGGGCGGTCCGAGCGGCAGCGAGGAGGTCGGTCGGGGCGTGCCACGCGGTATCGCGGGCGAGCCGCTCGCCCAGCAGCCGAAGCTTTCGCGCGACCGGGGCGGGACTCCGCAGGGCAAGCCCGGGCCCGTTCACCCCCTGAAGCACGATCCGTCCCACGCGGCTGCCGTAGCGGTCGAGGTAGGCGAGCGCGAGCCGGCTGCCGTAGCTGAAGGCGAGCAGGTCGACCTGCCCGGCCCCGAGGGCGCGCCGGAGGTCGTCGAGGTCGGCGGCGCTCTCGACGGTCGTCCAGGCAGTCGGTTCCGCACCTTGCCCGCGCCAGTGCGACGTACAGGCGGCGACCTCACGGCGATACATCGCGACCAGCTGCCCGGGGGCGACGAACGCACTCTCGGGCAGCGCTCCGGACAGGGGGCAGTCGAGCCGGGGCTCGGAGCTCCCGATCCCCCGTTGGTCGACCAGGACCACGTCGCCGAACCCGCGCAGCCGGTCGAAGAGGGTGAAGTATTGCGGGATCGGCGCCATCGCACTGCCGGGAACGCCGGGCCCCCCCATCAGGAAGAGGATCGGGCGCCCGGGGCGTTCTGCCAGGGACGGAATGCGAAGCGCGGAGAGGGTGATGCTGCGGCCGGGATCCACCCGCCGTTCCGGCACCGTAATGCGGAGCAGCACGGCAGGCAGGGTCCGGCCGTCGAACGAGCGAATGACGGTGTCCAGTGCGACCGGCGCGGCATCAGCGGGCCGGCCCGCGGGCTGGGCGGGGAGGGCCCGCACCCCCGCCATGAGGGCAGCAGCTCCGACCAGCAGTGCGGGCCTGATCATGCGCGGGAGGCCGCGCGCGAAGGGACGGGCTCCGGCCATTCAGATCCGCTCGAACTGGTGCACGGTGCGCTCGGATACGACGTCGCCGGTGTGCTTCGTGGTCGCGGGCTCGATGAGCATCACGTGGACCTCGCCGCGGGCCACTGGCCGGTGCTCGAGGCCCTTCGGGACCACGACCAGCTCGCCGGGGCCGAGGACGACCTGGCCGTCGCGGAGCTCGATGATCAGCTCGCCCTCGAGCACCAGGAAGAGCTCATCCTCCGCCGCATGCTGGTGCCAGACGAACTCGCCCTCGAGCTTGGCGAGCCGGACCTGACTGTCGTTCAGGTCGGCGACGATCTTGGGACTCCAGCGGTCGGTGATACGATCGAACTTCTCGCGGAGGTTCACCTTGGTGAGCATGGTTGGCTGGTTGGCTGGTTGGCTGGATGGCTGGATGGCTGGATGGCTGGGCGACCCTCAACATAGTGAAACCGCAGTGCGAGGGGAGGGCGTAGGGCGAGGAACCTCCAGACGGGGTTCTCTCCATGAGATCGGCCATCGCGGCGGCCGCGGCGCTCTGGCTTCCTGCCGTGCTCGCCGCCCAGCAACCGCCAGCCGACTGCACGGCGCCGGAGCACCGCCAGTTCGACTTCTGGGTCGGCGACTGGGCGGTCACGGACAGCACCGGCACGAAGCCGTACGGAACCAACGTGATCACGCTGGAGGAGGGAGGCTGCCTGCTGCGGGAGCGCTGGACCGCGGCTGGAGGCGGCACCGGACAGAGCATGAACTTCTACGACAGGCAACGGGGGCAGTGGGAGCAACTCTGGGTGGCGAAGGGCGGGTCGATCCTCCGCCTCGCCGGCCGCCTCGAGGGAAACCGGATGGTGCTCGGGGGGGACTCGCGCACCCTCGCGGGGGCGATGATCCGGAACCAGGTCACCTGGTCGCCCGAGCCGGACGGGCGCGTGCGTCAGTTGTGGACCACGTCGACCGACGGCGGGAAGACCTGGAAGGCCGGGTTCGACGGGTGGTATCGGAGGCGGTAGGCGGGAATGAGCGGGAGCGGGGAACCAAATGGGCGCCGGGTGGTAAGGCGGGAGGGCAGATCCGGGGCCGGCGGCGGCTGATGGCCGCCGCTCTTCCCACCCGTCGGACCGGGCTGCAAGATATCGCAGGGAGCCCCGATGGCATCGCCGGTGGTTCCATCGGTGGCGCTCTCCGAACACCCCACCCCCCTGGAGAAGAGACCATGCGTACGTCACCCAAGCTGGCCGCCATCCTGCTCGCCGCGACACTCACCGGCGCCTGCGCCTCCTCCGCCTCAATGGTGGATCCGGTGGTCTCAGCGCTGGCGAAAGGCGGGCTGACCACGCAGCAGGCTGCTGGCGGGGCCGGCGCCCTGCTCGGCCTGGCCCAGACCAAGCTGCCGGCCGACCAGTTCAGCAGCCTTTCGGCGGGGGTGGGCGGAGCCGACAAGTACATGAACCAGGCCCGCAACATGACCGGCGAGACGGGGCCGATCTCGAGCATGTCGCAGGTTCAGGGAATGTTCTCGAAGATGGGCATCTCGCCGGAGCAGGGTGCCGAGCTGACCAAGAACTTCGGGGATTTCGTGGGCTCGAAGGTGGGCGGTCCTCTCGGGGAGACGGTCAAGGGC